>JBFEXW010000001.1:0-29744 GCA_041562495.1 Marinobacterium sp.
GACTGAGTACCCACATCAAACGGGTGCTGATCTTTAGCCGGGGGAACATCATCGAAAAACTGACCTGCTTTTTTCGTCTATGATGCCATGTATAGGGTGTTAATTGCAGTCTTTAGGGTGGAGGGAAAAGCTTGCTTTCTGTATAATTCGCGGCTTTCGTTTTAGCGCCTGTTTCTTGTCAGTATGGAGCAGGAGCTTCCCAAAACTTAAGTGGCCTGTGGTAGGGGTCACCACTGAGAAAAGGAATAGTCGTAATGCCTGTAATTACCCTTCCCGATTCAAGTAAGCGTGAATTTGAAAATCCTGTCAGCGTTTATGAGCTTGCTGCAGACATAGGTCCTGGTCTGGCGAAAGCAGCTTTAGCTGGTCGCGTTAATGGTGAGCTGGTTGATACCTCTTACGTTATTAGCGAAGACTCAGAGGTTGCGCTGGTTACAGCGCGTGACGAGGAGGGCGTTGAGGTTATCCGCCACTCAACCGCTCATTTGATGGCGATGGCTGTTCAGGAACTGTTCCCAGGCGCGCAGGTTACTATCGGTCCGGTAATCGAAGATGGCTTCTATTACGATTTTGCGTATGAGCGTCCGTTTACGCCGGAAGATCTTGAAAAGATCGAGAAGCGGATGGCTGAAATCGCCAAGCAGAATCTGCAGGTTGAACGTTCGGTGATGGATCGTCCATCAGCGATCAAACTGTTTGAGGATATGGGCGAGAAGTACAAGGTTGAGATTATCGACTCTATTCCGGGCGAAGAACCGCTGTCATTTTATAAGCAGGGAGATTTTATCGATCTGTGTCGTGGTCCTCATGTGCCATCTACCGGTCATCTGAAAGTCTTCAAACTGATGAAAGTTGCAGGTGCATACTGGCGTGGTGATGTTAAGAACGAGATGCTGACCCGTATCTACGGTACTGCCTGGGGTGATAAGAAAGATCTTAAAGCATACCTGCACCGCCTCGAAGAGGCTGAGAAGCGCGATCACCGCAAACTGGGTAAGCAGCTGAATCTGTTCCACCTTCAGGAAGAGGCGCCAGGTATGGTGTTCTGGCATCCAAATGGCTGGACCCTCTGGCAGGCGATTGAGCAGTACATGCGTAACCAGCAGCGCAGGCATGGGTATCAGGAGATCAAAACACCGCAGGTCGTTGAGCGTACACTCTGGGAAAAATCGGGTCACTGGGACAAGTTCCATGAGCAGATGTTTACCACTCACTCAGAGAGTCGTGACTTTGCAATCAAGCCGATGAACTGCCCCTGTCATATTCAGGTGTTTAATCAGGGGTTGCGTTCATACCGTGATCTGCCGCTACGTATGGCTGAGTTTGGCTCCTGTCACCGTAACGAACCATCAGGCGCGTTGCATGGTATTATGCGTGTTCGCGGCTTTGTTCAGGATGATGGTCACACTTTCTGTGCGGAAAACTCAATCCAGTCTGAAGTAGCTGACTTTATTAAGTTCCTGCATGAAGTTTATTCTGATTTTGGCTTCAGTGATATTATCTATAAGCTATCGACTCGTCCGGATCAGCGTGTTGGATCTGACGATATTTGGGATAAGGCTGAGAAAGCGCTGGCTGATGCACTTGATGCTGCTGAGCTGGATTGGGAAGAACTGCCGGGTGAAGGTGCCTTCTACGGACCTAAGATAGAATTTTCACTGCGCGACTGTCTCGGACGTGTATGGCAGTGCGGTACTATTCAGGTTGATTTCTCAATGCCGGGTCGTCTCGGAGCTCAGTTTGTTAATGAGCGGGGCGATCGTGAAACTCCGGTTATGCTGCACCGAGCGATCCTTGGTTCGTTCGAGCGATTCATCGGAATTCTGATTGAGCATTACGCGGGGGCTCTGCCTACCTGGTTGGCTCCGGTGCAGGTTGCAGTGCTTAATATCACCGATAAACAGTCCGAATATGTCTCAGAAATCAAGAATCGTCTTGAAAAAGAGGGAATCAGGGCTGTTGCGGACTTGAGAAACGAGAAGATCGGCTTTAAAATCCGTGAGCGAACTCTTCAAAAGATCCCATACCTCCTCGTTGTAGGTGATAAAGAAGTGGAGTCTGGCTCCGTAGCAGTGCGTACGCGCTCCGGAGAAGATCTCGGGGTCATGAGTGTTGATGCCTTTGCAGAACTGCTGTTGCAGGATCTGAATCGCAAAGGACGCAGCGAATAATAACGCTTCAGGAGATATAACTATCAGGCGTGATAATCGTCGCGGTGGACGTAAAGAACTACCGCCAATTAATGAAAATATTCGTGCTCGTGAATGCCGGCTTATCGGTGCTGACGGGCAGCAGGTTGGAGTGGTTTCCATACAGGAAGCGCTTCAAATAGCTCAAGAAGCTGAACTGGATCTGGTTCAGATCTCTGATGCTGATCCCATCGTCTGTAAGGTGATGGACTACGGCAAGCACCTGTATGAACAGAAAAAACGTGCATCCGAGGCGAAGAAAAAACAGTCTCAGATGCAGGTTAAAGAGATTAAGTTCCGTCCAGGAACTGAAGAGGGGGATTATCAGGTAAAACTGCGCAACCTGATACGTTTCCTTGAAGGTGGAGATAAGACCAAGATTACGATCCGCTTCCGCGGTCGTGAGATGGCCCATCAGGAGCTCGGAATGGAGCTGCTGAATCGAGTGGAGGAGGATCTTGCTGAACTGGGAACAGTTGAGCAGCGTCCAAAACTCGAAGGGCGTCAGATGGTCATGGTTTTAGCTCCCAAGAAAAAGTAGTCGAAATCTCTACTTTAACCCGCGGTTGCCACTGCGAAGTGACACTGCGGGTTTCGTACGTTTCGGCAGATAATTAACGAATGCGTGGAGTTTAGAAATGCCAAAGATTAAAACTGTCCGCGGTGCGGCAAAACGTTTCAAGAAAACTGCGAATGGCTTCAAGCGCAAGCAGTCTTTCCGTAGTCACATTCTGACCAAGAAAAGCACCAAGCGTAAGCGTCAGCTTCGCCCAATGCTGTCGGTACATGCAGCTGACCAGGCTCTGGTTAAGCGCATGCTGCCATACATTTAATTGGTTACGAATTTAGCGAATAGGAAGGACTAAATATGCCTCGCGTAAAACGTGGTGTACAAGCTCGTGCACGTCATAAGAAAGTATTGAAACAGGCTAAAGGTTACTACGGCGCTCGTAGTCGTGTATTCCGCGTAGCCAAACAGGCCGTCATCAAAGCAGGTCAGTACGCTTATCGCGACCGTCGTCAGCGTAAGCGTCAGTTCCGTGCTCTGTGGATTGCGCGTATCAACGCTGCAGCTCGCATCAATGGCCTCTCATACAGCCGTCTGATCTCTGGTCTGAAAAAGGCTAACGTAGAGATCGACCGTAAAGTATTGGCTGACCTTGCTGTTCACCAGCAGGCGGCGTTTACTGCTGTTGTCGAGAAAGCTAAAGCAGCACTGGCCTAAGACAAGACTCGCCTTCGGGTGAGTGTTTGATCGACTCGGATAGGGGAAGGGTGCACGCTCTTCCCCTATTTTTATGCCTAGTTTCAAACTGGTGCCATAAACGGTAACCATAAATTGGAGCCACAAATGGAAAATCTTGACGCCCTGTTGGCGGAAGGAAAAGCTGCCGCACTGGCGGCAACTGATGTAAAAACTCTGGATGATGTTCGTGTTCAGTATCTGGGTAAGAAGGGGCACCTTACCCAGCTATTGAAAGGTCTGGGTAAGCTGTCGGCGGAGCAGCGTCCCGCTGCTGGTGCGAAGATTAACGAAGCCAAAGAAGCGCTTTCAGACGTACTGAATGCACAGAAAATTGGGCTCGAGTCTGCGGCGTTGGAAGCGAAGCTGGCGGCAGAAACGATTGATGTCAGCCTTCCAGGGCGTGAGGCTGAACTTGGTGGGCTGCATCCTGTTACCAAAACGATGGATCGCATTGAAGCCTTCTTCAGCCGTATCGGTTATTCGGTGGAAGAGGGGCCGGAGATCGAGGATGACTACCATAACTTTGAAGCACTGAATATTCCGTCACACCATCCCGCGCGTGCGATGCATGACACCTTCTACTTTGATGCGCATCAGTTGTTGCGTACCCATACCTCACCGGTTCAGGTGCGTACTATGGAAACGCAGAAACCGCCGGTCCGTATCATCTGTCCGGGACGTGTTTATCGCTGTGACTATGATCAGACACACTCGCCAATGTTTCATCAGGTTGAGGGGTTGCTGATTGATAAAAATATCAGTTTTGCAGACCTTAAGGGCACGCTGGAGCAGTTTCTGCGGGAGTTCTTTGAAGAGGACGTGAAGGTACGTTTCCGTCCTTCCTATTTCCCGTTTACAGAGCCGTCGATAGAGGTGGATATCGACCGTGGTGATGGTAAATGGCTGGAAGTGCTTGGCTGCGGCATGGTGCATCCTAAGGTGCTGGAGATGTCCGGCATTGACTCTGAAGAGTACACAGGTTTTGCCTTCGGTATGGGCGTAGAGCGTTTTGCGATGCTCCGCTACGGCGTAGATGATCTGCGTCTGTTCTTTGAGAATGATCTGCGCTTCCTGAGCCAGTTCAACTAATACAGCCGAATGCAGAAGAGAGTGAACGAGATATGAAATTCAGTGAACAGTGGTTACGTGAGCTGGTTCAGCCTGAACTCGATGCACAGGGTCTGGCGGATCAGTTAAGTCTGGCTGGCCTTGAGGTTGATGAGGTTGAGTCGGTTGCCGGTGAGTTTGCCGGTGTGGTTGTTGGTGAAATTCTGAGTGCTGAGCAGCACCCGGATGCGGATAAGCTGCAGGTTTGTCAGGTCAGTGATGGTAAGGATCAGTTCCAGGTGGTGTGTGGTGCCTCCAACGCCCGTGCAGGACTGAAAACAGCCTTTGCTACCGTTGGCGCCAAGCTGCCCGGTGATTTTAAGATTAAGAAAGCCAAACTACGCGGTGTTGAGTCGTTCGGCATGCTATGTGCTGAAGATGAGCTGGGGTTGTCTGATGATCATGGCGGCATTATGGAATTGTCGGCTGATGCGCCAGTGGGCCAGGATGTTCGTGTTTACCTGAATCTCGATGACAAGATCATTGATGTTGACCTGACGCCAAACCGTGGTGATTGTCTGGGTATGGTGGGCATGGCACGTGAAGTTGGCGTGCTGAACAAACTGCCTGTTGCGGAAATTGAGTGTCCGGCAGTTCCTGCTTCGATTGATGATCAGATCAGTATTGAACTCCAGGCTTCTGCTGCCTGTCCTCGTTATCTGGGCCGGGTTATCCGCAATATCAATATCAATGCGGAAACACCGCGTTGGATGGTTGAACGTCTTGAGCGCTCTGGCGTGCGTTCGATTGATCCTGTGGTTGATGTCACTAACTATGTGTTGCTTGAACTGGGTCAGCCGATGCATGCCTTCGATCTGTCTAAGCTTGAGGGTGGTGTCCGGGTGCGCATGGCGCAGCAGGATGAGGCGCTGACGCTACTCGATGGATCGGAGATCAAGCTCAACTCAGATACGCTGGTTATTGCAGATCATGCCAAAGCAGTTGCGATGGCCGGTATCATGGGTGGTGGAAACTCTGAAGTTTCTGAAGAAACTAAAGATATTATGCTTGAGTGCGCCTATTTTGATCCTATCGCGATTGCAGGGCGCGCCCGTAACTATGGGTTGCATACTGATGCATCGCATCGCTATGAACGTGGCGTGGACTGGCAACTTCAGGCACGTGCAGTTGAACGTGCCACTCAGTTACTGGTTGATATTGTTGGTGGTGAAGTGGGTCCGGTGGTCGAGGCGGTGTCTGAAGTCGATCTGCCCAAGCCTATATCACTGATACTGCGCCATCAGCGTGTAACTGAAGTTCTGGCACTTGAGCTGCCTGCTGAAGAGATCGAAGAGATTCTGACTCGTCTCGGTATGCAGTTGACTAAACAGGCCGGCGATAGCTGGAGCGTTGCTGTACCGAGTTATCGTTTCGATATGCAGCTTGAGGTTGATCTGATCGAAGAGATTGCACGGGTATATGGTTACAACAATCTGCCATCCCATACGCCGCGCGCCGAGCTGCCGATCCCGGCAATCAAAGAATCTAAGCTGACGCAGGCAGTGGTACGTCGACATTTGGTGTCACGCGGCTATCAGGAAGCGGTTACTTATAGCTTTATCGAAGCGGGTCTGGCAAAGCAGTTTGATGAACTGCATGAGGCTGTAGCGCTGGCTAATCCTATTTCTGCTGAGATGGCGGTGATGCGTACCAGTATCTGGCCAGGTCTGTGCAAAGCGGTACAGTACAATCAGGCACGCCAGCAGGCTCGTGTACGTCTGTTTGAAATTGGTCAGACCTTTATCGGTGAGGGTGGTCAGCTTAAGCAGGATAATATGATTGCGGGTGTTATTACCGGTAATCGTCAGCCTGAAAGCTGGATGGGTAAGAGCGATAAGCTCGATTTCTTTGATATCAAGGGTGATCTGGAGTCTCTGCTCGGGCTGGGCGGTGCCGCGGAGCAGTTCAGTTTTGTAGCTGACCGTCATTCGGCTCTGCATCCCGGTCAGACTGCTCGTATAGAACGTAATGGGCAGTCTGTAGGTTGGATCGGAGCTTTGCACCCGAGTATTCAGAAATCCCTGGATCTGTCCGGTTCGGTCTATCTGTTTGAGCTTCGCCTGGATGCAGTGGTTGAGGGAAGGTTGCCTCGCTTTGCAGGTATGTCCAAATTCCCAGAGTCACGTCGTGATCTGGCGATGGTCATTGATCAGGCTGTCAGTTATTCGCAGGTGCGTACTCTGGCGCAGAGTTCGGCTGGCGAATATCTGAAAAAGATTGGTTTGTTTGATGTTTATACCGGCCAAGGTATTGAACCGGGAAGGAAAAGTCTTGCAATTGGCTTGACCTATCAGCATCCATCGCGCACTCTTACTGAAGAAGAAATTAACGCCTCAGTAGATGCGGTAGTCAAAACCCTGACTGCTGAGCTTGGGGCTTCGCTTCGAGACTAGGGTGGTGAGATATGAGCTCGTTGACTAAAGCGGATATGGCGGAACGACTCTTTGAAGAGTTGGGTCTGAATAAACGTGAAGCTAAAGATATGGTCGAGTCCTTTTTTGAGGAGGTTCGTGCCAGTCTGGCTCACAACGAGCACGTAAAGCTCTCTGGTTTTGGGAATTTCGACCTGCGTGACAAACGTCAGCGTCCGGGGCGTAATCCTAAAACCGGAGAAGAGGTTCCTATTTCGGCCCGTCGGGTAGTGACGTTCAGGCCCGGCCAGAAGCTGAAAGAGCGTGTTGAGATCTATGCAAGAACCGCTATCGACGCCGAATAATGAGCTCGACACGATTCCATCGAAGCGCTACTTCACCATAGGTGAAGCAAGTAAGCTTTGTGACCTGAAGCCTCATGTGCTGCGCTACTGGGAGCAGGAGTTTGATCAGATTAAGCCGGTCAAACGCAGTAACCGCCGCTATTATCAGCGTCAGGATCTGATTCTTATCCGTCAGATTCGAGGGCTGCTTTATGATCAGGGGTTGACGATTCAGGGGGCTCGCCAGTGGTTGTCGAGCGATACTGCAGGCGATGACAATACCCGTTATCAGCAACTGCTGCGTCAGACCATCACTGAGCTTGAGGATGTTCTGGAAAATTTAAAATCCAGACGCTGAAAAGCTTCACACAATCAAATTCTTAGGGTAGTATTTGCGGCCTCTTTAGTCGGGGCGTAGCGCAGCCTGGTAGCGCACTTGCATGGGGTGCAAGGGGTCGAAGGTTCAAATCCTTCCGTCCCGACCATTTAAATCAAAGAGTTATAGAAATCGCCTTGTGGCGATTTTTTGCTTTCTGGATGCGACATCTCGTTTCTCTATATCATCGGCCTACAATAGCCGAATTGATGCCGGCTATTGCAGAGCTTCAGGTCAATTATCAGAAGGCTCTTCACTAAATACCTTGTCCCGCCAGTCAGGACCGAGTTTTTCTTCTATATACTCTCGTATGAAGCGACGTACCATCTGTGAAGCGGTAGTGTCTGCTTCGTGGCATAACTGCTCAAAAGCTGCTTTTTTATTTGGATCGATCAACAGCGTTAACCGGGCTGTACGGTTTTCCACGGGCGTATCCTACTTATGGCTATGTTAATTAGATTAATATTGAAATATTACATGCTAAACATACAATAATACTTTGACGCGTATTTTCTGCCTTGGTTCATGATCGGGCAAACCGGAATCCAAACCATGCCTCGAAGAGCTCGACTACGTTCAGTGCGTCCATTTAGTGCTTTGCTTGAAGTGTTCAGGGAGGGGTATCGGGCGACGGATCTGGGGCGTGATCTTATGGCCGGGCTGACCGTTGGGATTATTGCAATCCCGCTGTCGATGGCGCTGGCGATCGCAAGTGGAGTCCCGCCGCAATATGGTCTCTATACCGCTATCATTGCTGGTATCCTGATCCCGCTAACAGGTGGTTCGCGCTACAGTGTGTCGGGACCAACCGCCGCATTCGTGGTCATTCTCTATCCGATAGCACAGAGCTATGGTTTAAGTGGGTTGCTGGTCTGTAGTTTGATGGCCGGTATTATGCTGGTTGTTCTGGCTATTGGTCGCCTCGGGCGGTTGATCGAATATATCCCAGAGTCAGTTACGCTGGGCTTTACTTCAGGGATCGCAGTGGTGATTGCGACGCTACAGATGAAGGATTTTCTTGGGCTGCCAATTGAGGAGATGCCGGAGAACTACTTCGCAAAGCTGGCTCATCTGGGACAATATCTTCCCCAATTTTCTCCGGGAGAGTTGCTGGTAGGTTGTGCGACTCTGGGTGTGCTGCTGTTCTGGCCACACTTAAAAACTCCGGTTCCTGCATACCTGCCGGCGGCTGTTGTCGGGGTCGTTGTATCTCTGTTCTGGGATGCTCAGGATATAGAGAGCATTGGTACACGCTTTCATTATCAGTTACCTGATGGTTCTTTCGGAGCGGGTATCCCACCTGTGTTACCCTCGTTTATGTGGCCGTGGCAGCAGCCGGGTCCTGGTGGTATGCCGCTGGAATGGAGCCTTTCTCTGGTCATTGAACTGCTACCGGCTGCGTTTTCTATCGCTATGCTGGGTGCCATAGAATCGCTTCTCTGTGCGGTTGTTCTGGATGGGATGAGCGATAAACGCCATCACTCGAATGGCGAGTTGCTTGGTCAGGGGGTAGGTAATCTGGTTGCTCCCTGGTTTGGCGGAATTACAGCGACCGCCGCTATCGCTCGTTCAGCTGCTAACTACCGTGCAGGAGCCGTATCCCCGCTCTCTGCTGTTATGCACGGTTTACTGGTTCTGCTCAGTATCCTGTTGCTGGCCCCCTGGCTCTCCTATATTCCGATGTCTACCATGGCCGCAATGCTGCTGATAGTGGCATGGAATATGAGTGAGGCGCCTAAGGTTGTACGGTTGTTGCGTCAGGCGCCTGTCGGTGATATTGCGGTACTGTTGACCTGTTTCTCGCTGACTGTGGTCGTCGATATGGTTGTGGCGATCAGTGCGGGTGTGGTGTTAGCAGCCCTGCTGTTTATGCGAGATATTGCTCAGATGACCCGCGTGACAGATATTAGTAGTAATCGTAAACATGTTCCGGAGCCGTTAACCGATGAATGGGGTGTGTATAAGATCAGTGGCCCTCTGTTTTTTGCGGCTGCCGATCGAATTTTCGATGAACTGGACGAGCTGACTGCCGATAAGCGTTGCTTAATCCTGTATATGGATGCGGTGCCGATTCTTGATGCGGGTGGTTTGACGGCGATGAGTCGGTTTATCGATAAGAAGATGGCAGACGATTGTCAGCTATACGTTGCTGATCTGCAGTTTCAGCCACTGAAGACAGTGGCGCGCGCTGGTCTGAAACCTGTGGGGGGGCGGTTAACCTTTACCTCTACGCTTCAGGATGCGGTTGAATCGATTTCGGTATAAAGATAGAGATCGGGGCAGAGCTCATGCCGCTGGCTCATCCTGCTGTATCCAGTTTAAAAAAGTGCTGACGATTCTGTTGGGTCTGGCATCCTTGCGTGTAATCGCAACATATTCGGTTTTCAGACTGAACTGGTCTGGTAAAAGTGGGTGCATGCGGCCCATGCTGACCCAGCGCTCGGCGTAGTGTGATGGCAGGAATCCGATATATTTTCCCGTCAGGATCAGAAAAGCGATCCCTTCGCGATCCGTGGCTGTCGCTGTTCCCTGTAGTTCCGATTCCATCGTTTTTAGTTTTGGTGATGATGGATGGATAGAAGTGACCGCATTAAATCTGGTGATCTCCTGTTTTGTAATAGCATCTGTAATTGCAGGGTGTTCATCTGAACAGTAGAGGTATGAGGTCTCTTGATAGAGCGGGATATAGTCCAGACTCGATGTATTGCGGAATTTGGGGATTACGCCGACATGCAGTCGGCCATCAATTACCGATCGTTCAACGTCGGAGGGCGGCTGCATACGGATATTGATTTGTACCTGGTCGCCATCACCGCTTAGCTTCGCCAGTCCGTGAGTAATATTCATCCGTTCATGTGTGATCAGATTGTCGGTAATTCCGATATTGAGCTCACCGCGGAGTTGCTTATGCAGCGCGTTAATCTGTGTTCTGAAGGTTTCGATTGATGTGAATAGCTGCAGAATCAGCTCATAGACTTCATGACCTTCATCTGTAAGTTCAAAACCACTGCGGCCCCGGGAAGCCAGATTCAGTGAAATTCGCTCCTCGAGATCAGTTACTGCCATACTGATGGCCGGGCGGCTGATGTTCAGATAGCTCTCTGCTGCTGATATGCCGCCATTCTCTACAACCGCTTTAAAGATCTTGAGCTGTCTCAGGTCTATATTGGATAGTTCACCTATCGTTGGAATACGTTTTTTCATTTAGTTAACTTTATGTTTACGTGAACGTAAGTAATTATTGATTTTACTTAACTTAAACTGCAAGTAGTCTGTGATGAGTTGAAGTAATTTTCAGGATTATCAGTCATGTCCAACGACCAGAAATATACACGCGACAATCTTCCATCGCTTGAAGCGCACTGGATGCCGTTTACTGCAAACCGCCAGTTCAAGAAAGATCCCCGAATGATCGTTTCCGCAGAGGGGCGTTATTACACCGATATTGATGGTAAGAGGAAGTTTGATGCCCTGTCCGGATTATGGACCTGTGGTGCCGGGCATGCCCGGCCTGAAATTGCCGAGGCGGTTGCTAAACAGGTAGCGACTCTGGATTACTCGCCTGCATTTCAGTTCGGGCACCCTAAATCCTTTGAGTTGGCCAATCGGGTAACGGAGCTGACTCCTGAAGGTCTCGACTATGTGTTTTTCACCGGGTCAGGTTCTGAGTCGGTTGAAACGGCGCTGAAGATAGCGCGCAGTTACTGGCGCAAGAAGGGGATGGGTACCAAAACCAAACTGATTGGTCGCGCTCGCGGCTATCACGGTGTTAACTTCGGTGGTATCAGTGTTGGCGGTATCGGGCCAAACCGGGCTTTGTTCGGGCAGGCTCTGGATTCAGATCATCTGCCGCATACAGCGATTCCTGAGAACCTGTTCTCCAGAGGGATGCCGGAGCAGGGCGCGAATCTTGCTGATGATCTGGAGGGGTTGGTTGCACTGCATGATGCGTCAAATATTGCAGCAGTTATTGTTGAGCCTCTGGCGGGTTCCACCGGTGTGCTGCCGCCACCTAAAGGGTATCTGAAGCGTCTGCGTGAGATCTGTGACAAACATAATATTCTGCTGATCTTTGATGAGGTTATTACCGCATTTGGCCGTATGGGGTCTTATACCGGAGCTGAAGAGTTTGGTGTTACCCCGGATATCATGACCACAGCGAAGCAGATTACCAATGGCGTAATTCCGATGGGTGCGGTTGTGGTGAAATCTGAGATCTATGACGCATTTATGGAAAATGCGGGGCCAGAATATATGCTTGAGCTGGCGCATGGATACACCTATTCGGCGCACCCTGTTGCCTGTGCAGCGGGTATCGCTTCTTTGGATATTCTGAAAAATGATAACCTGATTCAGAATGTGCGAAATCTGTCTCCGAAGCTGGAAGGGGCAATCCATAGCCTCAACGGTACGAAATATGTGGCAGATATCCGCAACTATGGTCTGGCTGCTGCGTTAAGTATCGAGCCGCTGGCGGGTGAACCTGCCAAGCGTCCCTATGAGATCGCAATGAAGATGTGGCAGAAGGGGTTCTACGTGCGCTATGGCGGAGACACCATCCAGCTTGGTTTGCCTTTCACTACCGAGCCGGAAGAGATCGATTCTCTGGTCAATGCGTTAGGTGATTCGATTAACGAACTGGCCTGATCGAATCAGGTTGCTACAGTATGGGATGTCAGTATCTTAGGATGCTGACATCTGATCTGCTGTTGGTTTAAGAAAGCTGTCTATCGTACTAACGCGTTCAGTAGTGCTTCGATATCATTGCGCAGCTTAAGATCGATCTCTTCGCAGGTGAGGTTGTCTGCGGAAATATACTCGATGAAACGGGTGTTCTGCAGATTAAACAGCGCTTTTCCCAGGTCATAGGCGGATACCGCTTCTGATACCTGTCCCGCTAACTGAAGTTTCTTGATTTCGCGTACCAGTGATAACGCAAGCTGATGATCCAGTTCGTGGTAGCCCTTACCAAAACGGGAGTGGGAATCGCTTATCGAGGCAGCGATCACCTGGCGCCAGATGCTCTTGCTCAGATTGGTCGTTGCATGAGAGCGAATGATTGCGGCAAATTTCAGCAGCAGCTCAACAAGAGAGTCCGGCTCACCAGTAAATGCCTGTTCAATGCGGTCAAGTAGCGCGCGGTCGCTGTCGGCAACGACGGCCATCAGGACGCCAGACTTGGTGCCATAGTAGTTATGTACTGTTACGCCGGAAACGCCAGCAGCTTCAGCTATCGCTTCGATCGTTGTTTTTTCATGGCCGAGTTCCGCGAAAAGATCCTTGGCCGCCGCTAATATGCGTCTTCTCCGATCTCTTTTCTGCTGTTCTCTGAGTCCTGACAAGGTGATACCTCTGAAATTTGAATAACGCCACAAAGTTTGGTTTGTAACAGCGATGAATTATATCAGGCAAAAGATTTTGCGTTATAAAAACTTTTATTGCATTAAGGTTTTGAGGTGTTATATTCGAGTTAACTCTAATAAAACAAACAGGTAAAAATCATGCGCTATCTGAAAACATTCACAGCCGCTGCTGCGGTTGCTGCTAGCCTGGTTTCAGGCTCCGTCGCTGCTAAAGAAACAATTGATGTCGGGGTTTGTGTCTCTTGGCCGGGCTACGCGATGATCAAAGTGGCCAGTGACAATGGCCTGATTAATGATTACGACCTGAACTTCACAATCTTCGAAGACCCTCTGGGTGGTCACTCAGCGTTGGCAGCGGGTCAGATCGATGTTTATGGCTGTACTGCAGATTACACGCCATTGGTCATTGATCGCGGAACGGATGTTGTTAACGTAGCGTCGCTGAATCCTTCCTACGGTGTCGACCATATCATCCTTGCGCCTGAAACCACTGTGGCTGATCTGCCGGGTAAAAAGGTTGCTGCACCTCAGGCGTATATCGGTAACCTGCTAATGGGGATCTGGTTGGACAGCCAGGGCGTGTCTCCTGATCAGGTTGAGTGGGTCAACCTGAACGCTGATGAAGCGGTAGGCCCAATGATCTCTGGTGATCTGTCGGCCGCCTATATGTACGAACCATGGATCACTAAAGTGCTGGAAGCCATGCCGGGTGCGGCGAGTATTGTGAACACCTCTGATCCGGGGATGCTGAAAACCGGTATCTTCATGGATGCGCTGTACATGAACAAAAAATTTATCGCTAAAGATCGCAAGGCGGCGTTGGCTGTTCTGCGGGCTCGCTGGGACGGTGTGGGTTACTGGCACGATCATGTCGCTGAAACCAATGCCCAGATCGCTGAGTTCCTGCAGTGGCCGTTGGAAGATATAGGTTACGTTATCGGTACCAATGGTAAGAGCTTTGATGGCGGCATCTATATGTTCGATTTCGACGAGTCAGCACGTGTGTGTGGTGTGCTGGACGGTGAGCCCCCATTCGGGCTGGCAAACGGTTCGATTGTTGATTCAGTAGCACTGACCAACGACTGGTGGATCAAGCTGGGTCTGATGCAGAACAAGGTGGATGCAGCTAAGGGTGTGGATTGCTCATTGATGGGTGATCTGGTTAAGAGTGGCTACCGTCAGTCTTTCACCGCTAACTAATGTTGAAGGGGGGCTGGAAGGCCCCCAAGTTTTTTACGAGGCGACCTTATGTCCGACCTTAAAATACCTGCAAAACGACGCTTCCTTGAGGTTCGCAAGCCAGTTTCGCGTCGGCAGGTTCTGATCTCTGCGTTTGGTATCTGGGCCATATTTTTTGGTGTTTGGATTCTGGCGTCAGAAACAGGGATGGTTAACAGTCTTTTGGTACCGGCACCGCAGCAGGTGTTTGGTGCACTGCATGAGCTGGTTGTTGAGCGCGGATTTGTTGGAGATATAGGAATCTCCATTGCGCGTGTGATGGCCTCTTTTATCATGGCCTGTGCTGTAGCAGTTCCTCTGGGTGTGATGATGGGAACTTTCCCCGCTATAGAAGCGATCTTCGCGCCCTTCGTATCCGCCTGGCGTTACCTGCCGGCTCCGTCGTTCATTCCCATCCTGTTGATGTGGTTTGGTACAGGTGAAGCTCCTAAGCTGGCGCTGCTGTTTGTCGGCGTAATCTTCTTCCTGATCACACTGGTAATGGATGCAACTAAGAATGTCCGCAAGGAGTTGATCGAAACGGCGTTGACCCTGGGCGCGAATCGCCGGATTACATTATTTAACGTGGTTCTTCCTGCTGTCTTACCCGATGTGGTTGTTGCTATGCGCCAGATGCTGGCGATGACCTGGACCTATCTGGTGATAGCCGAGATTGTTGCATCGACCACTGGTATCGGTGCGATGATGATGCGAGCAAGACGCTTTTTAAGTACCGATGAAATTCTTGCAGGGATTCTGGTGATTGGTGTGCTTGGCTTGCTGTTCGATATTTTGTTTGCCGCGTTGCACCGCTGGCTCTTCCCCTATCTGAGGGAGAAACACTGATGACTGCACCATTGTTACAGCTAAACGAGGTTTGCAAAGAGTTTGCGCTGAGTAACGGCGAATCGATCACGGCAGTTGACCGTGTATCTTTTGAGGTGGAAGAGAACTCTATCTGTGTTCTTCTGGGGCCTTCGGGTTGCGGTAAATCTACCGTACTGCGCATGATCGCCGGGCTCGAAGAACCAACTTCGGGTGAGATGTTGCTTAAGCATAAGCCGGTATCGGGTCCTGCCCGGGACCGAGGAATGGTGTTTCAGGCCTACACCTCTTTTGACTGGCTATCTGTTCGTAAAAACGTTGAGTTTGGTATGAAGGTTAATGGCGTTCCGGCTGAGGAGCGTCGTGAGCGTGCTGAGCACTTTATTAAGTTGGTTGGGCTGAGCAAGTTTATTGAAGCCTACCCGACCCAGTTGTCCGGCGGTATGAGGCAGAGAGTTGCGATTGCCCGTACGCTGGCCAATGATCCTGAGCTGCTGTTGATGGATGAGCCATTTGGCGCGCTGGATGCTGAGACGCGCTGGCATATGCAGGAGTTGATGATTGAGGTCGCCAGCGAAGCTAAAACCAGCATGGTGATCGTGACTCATGATATTGAGGAGGCGATCTTCCTTGCTGACAAGATCATCTTTCTGTCCAGTCATCCGGGGCGTGTCAAAGAGATAATCATTCCTGAATTTAAAGCGGGCAAACGTATTCCTGACAAAGAGCATTTGGTTGAGCTGCCAGGCTATGCCGATCTGGAACGGAAAATTATGCGCCTGATGCGTGAAGAGGGTAGAAAGTGATGAATGCTGAGGCGATGCGTACAGTTTTGATGTCTGAGATGACATGGCCTGAATATGATGCGGCTCTAAAACGTGATCCGGTGGTGTTTATTCCAACCGGTGCGCTGGAACAACATGGCCCCCATCTGCCGATGGCGGTCGATTATCTGCTGCCTACCGCTGTTGCGCGTGATGTGGCGCTTGAGGTTGGAGGCGTTGTAGCAGCACCTGTTACTTATGGTTATAAATCGATGACCCGCTCGGCCGGTGGTCCGTTTTTCCCGGGAAGCACCGGACTCGATGGTCATACGCTCAGTATGGTTGTGCGGGATATTATTCGTGAACTGGTGCGTCATGGCGTACGTCGTATCTGTGTACTTGATGGTAACTACGAGAACCTCTGGTTCCTCAATGAAGGTATAGATCTGGCGATGCGAGAAGTCGGCGACAAGGGTGTTCGCATTATGTGCTTGCAGCATTGGGAGTTTCTAACTGAAGAGACGCTGTCACAGGTGTTCCCTGAAGGCTACCCCGGTATTGAGCTGGAACATGCGGCTGTGTTGGAAACATCAATGATGATGCACTTTCACCCGGATCTTGTGTTGAATGAGCGAGTGCCGGATAACGAAGCAGCGGATGCGCCCTGTTATGATGTCTGGCCACCTCATAAAGAGTGGGTCGCACCTGAAGGGTCTCTGATCTCTGCTAAAGGTGCCACACCTGAAAAGGGCGCATTGATCGCAGAACAGTATCGTCGCGATATCAGCGCGGCAGTCAGACGTGAATTCTACGGACAGAACTGATGAATGTTTCGTTCGATTTCAGTGGTAAAAAGGTACTGGTAACAGGTGCCAGTCGCGGTATCGGACTGGGTATTGCTCAGGCGTTTGCTGAAGCGGGTGCTGACCTGATTATTCTGTCCAATGATGCGGATGTTGCAACCGTCGCACAGTCGCTGCCGGGCACAGTGCAGGCGATCAGATGTGATATTGCTGATCGCTCAGAGGTGCAGGCGGCATTGGCATCAATAGAATCGCTGGATGTACTGGTTAACAATGCTGGCTTTGAGCGTCCGACACCGCTGTCAGGCGAGGCACCGCTGACCGACGAAAATTTCGACCGGGTGATGGCTGTAAATGTAACCGGTACTCAGAATGTTACCCGTGCGCTGGGCGATCGGATCTCGGAGGGTGGACGGATTATCCTGACCTCATCGATCTGGGGAAAGACCGCAGTGCCTGATTTCTCTGCTTATGTGGCTTCCAAACATGCGTTAATAGGGCTGATGCGTACCTGGGCTCAGGAGCTGGGACCTCGCGGTATCGGCGTGAACGCTGTCTGCCCAGGGTGGATCAAAACGGAAGCCGCGATGGCATCTCTGCGGGCGATGGCTGAAACCAGCGGGCGTAGTGAAGAGTCGCTGTTACAGGAGATTCTTGCTGGACAAGCGATGCAGGGCCTGATGGAACCCGCTGATATAGCAGGCCTGTATCTGTTTCTGGCCAGCGATGTTGCGGCCAATATTACTGGTCAGGCGATCATTATTGATCGCGGAGAGGTGATGGCGTGAGTGCAGTTGCTCGTTCACTGGAGGGTAAGGTGGCACTGGTAACCGGTGGTTCTCGTGGCATAGGCCGCGCGATAGTCGAAGCTTTTGTCATTGCAGGTGCCCGAGTCGCTTTCTGTCATCCCGGCGATCCTCAGGCAGTTGTTACTGCAGAGGAACTGAGTAAACAGGGTGAGGTGATTGCATTAGAGGCCGATGTCTCTTCTGAACATCAGGTCATAGCGCTGTTCGATCAGGTATGTGATCAGTTGGGAACACCGGATATAGTGGTTAGCAACGCCGGTATTCTGCATGAGCAGGAGTTGGTCGATACCTCAGTCGAAGATTTTGACCGGGTTACTGCGGTAAATCTCAGGGGCTGCTTTCTGGTTAATCGCGAAGCGGCCCGTCGGATGCGCGAAGGGCGTATCATTAATCTCGCTTCGGATCTTGGCTATCTGGGTCGTGAGCGTATGGCCTCCTACTGCGCGTCAAAAGGCGGTGTGATCAGTCTGACCCGTTCACTGGCACGTGAATTAGCGCCTGGAATTCTGGTCAATGCTATTGCGCCGGGGTCAATCGCTACAGAGATGACCAGTCCTGAAAGTATGACGCCGGAAGCGCTTGCCAAAGATCTGGATACGCCACTTGCGCGCTTTGGTGAAGTGGAAGAGATCGCTGCAATGGCCGTTTTTCTTGCCGGGCCTCAGGCAACCTTCACAACCGGTCAGTGTTTCGGTGTTAATGGCGGTAGTGCTATGTACTGATGCCAGTTCTACGTTCGTTAATTTGATTGCTATTTGAACACTATTTATTGAGACCTTAATCATGAGTTTCGATCCTAAAACGCAGCCGCGATATACCGGTATTCCAACCTTTATGCGAACGCCCTATACAACCGATCTGAGTGAGATCGATATTGCATTGATTGGTGTGCCCTTTGATGGCGGTGTAACTAACCGTACCGGTGCCCGCCATGGCTCACGCGAGGTGCGTAACCAGTCGAGCCTGATGCGTACTATCAATCAGAGTACTGGAGTGGGTCCATTTGAGTTGTGTCGTGTCGGTGATATTGGCGATGCGGTGCCTGACAGTCCGTTCGAACTGACCGGCGCACACGATTCAATACAGGCGTTTTTTGAGTCGGTTAAAGCAGCGGGTGTGCTCCCGATCTCGGCGGGTGGTGATCATTCAATTACGCTACCGATTCTCAGGGCGCTGGCGAAGGATGGTCCAGTAGCGCTGGTTCATTTTGATGCGCACTGTGATACCGGCGATAACTATCTGGGTTCGCGGTTTCATCACGGTTCGCCGTTTAAGATCGCGGCTGAAGAGGGTTTGATCGATCCCCATAAGACGATCCAGATCGGCATTCGTGGTGGTGTGACCAGCCGGGATATCTGGAAATTTAGCTATGATAGCGGTATGCGCGTCGTTACTATTGATGAGTTCTACGCGATTGGAGTGCCCGCAGTTATTGAGGAGATTCATCGTGTCGTCGGTGATGCACCAGTCTATGTAACCTTCGATGTTGATGGTCTGGACCCCGTCTATGCACCGGGTACAGGTACGCCTGAAGTGGGTGGGTTTACCTCCTACGAAGCGCAGCAGATGATCCGGTCGTTATCTGATCTGAATATTATTGGCGGTGATGTGGTTGAGGTATCACCGCCGTTCGATCCAAGTGGCGTAACTGCGCTGGTTGGCGCAACAATGATGTTCGAGATTCTCTGTGTTGCTGCTGTAGCGCGGCAGCGAAATGGCTAATCAGAGTTTCCAGCTAGGATCTTTCTGATCGATCATCCTTACGAGCGCTGGCCATTCCGGGTGGCGCTCTTTCGCTCCTGCCTGAGCTTCCCCGCCCTCAAACTGCTGGCGTGTTTTGCGCATCACATCTTCAGGTATTGGCTTGAGTGTACCGGCAGACATGGCGCTGAGTTGTACCTTGGCGTTCTGAATAAACGCCATATGGCGAACGAATGCCCAGGTACAGTTGCTTCCGGCAGTGATCAGGCCGTGGTTTTTGAGTACCAGGGTATGGTTATGCTGACCGATCGCTGCTGATATTCTTGGCCCCTCAGATCCGTCCAGTACGATCCCCTCAAATTCATGATAAGCAATGCGTTCGAAGAACTGACAGCCCTCCTGAGTGACCGGGACTACATCCTCTTCAATCGCGCATAGCGCCTGACTGATCGGTTCGTGCGTATGGATAATGGCGTGCAGATCGGGTCTGGCCTTGTGCAGCGTTGAATGAATCAGAAATCCTGCACGGTTTACCGGCCAGTCACTTTTACTCAGCGCGTTACCGTCCATATCAATTTTGATCAGATCTGAGGCTCTGATCTCATCGTAGCGCATACCGAAGGGGTTGATCAGGACCGTGTCAGTGCCCGGTATGCGGCGGCTGATGTGGTTGTAGACCACAGCGGTCCAACCATAATGGTCGACCAGTCTGTAGGTGGCTGCTAGTTCAAGTCTGACCTCCCACTCCTGCTGGCTGATGCCTTCAGGTGCCGACGAGAGTTCAACAGAAAAGCGTTCAACATAAGACGGGTTGTACATCGATTTTCTCCGCAGCTGATCATTAGCGTTCGTTATTTTTGATTCATCATTCTACTGACGGGGGGTGGAAGTGCAAAAATGGCGTCAGGCGCTGTTTTTCACTCTCGCTCCGGATAAGTTTTACTAAGGTGTGATTATCCTGCGTTCGGAGAGTGTTAAACTAGCGCGCTTTGACATCAATCTCTCAGCCTTCTTTGAATAGGGAGCATCGAGTGTATACCGAAGAAGATATAAGGCGTCTTACTTGGCAGTCACGCCGTGGAATGTTAGAACTGGATGTTCTGTTTGTGTCATTCATGGAGGAGGCCTTCCGATCCCTTGCCGAGGAGGATCAGGATAGATTTGTACGCCTGCTGGAGTGTGAAGACCAGGATCTGTTTGTCTGGTTTATGCAGCGTGCTGTTCCTGAGGATCCTGATCATGCGCGGATCGTGAAGATCATACTGGATCGTGTTCAGTCCGCTAAACGTTAAACTCAAGAGTTCAAGATATTATCCACTGGCGGTATTTCTGATCTACCTGCTCGCGGGTTTGGCCGTATTAGCGTTTGAAGTATCGCCCTTCGTAAAGCTCGTGCTGTTAGCTACATTACTACTGGCGTTAGCTGTCAGCAGATGTCTGACTGTTAATCAGGGAATATCGGGCTTCTTATGGTCGGCACAAACCGGAGAGTTTTCTGTCTACCGCAAAGCGGGTGTTAAGGTCAGGGTGCCTGCGTTGGGTGCAATATTTCGGTTACGCTGGCTGGTGCTTATTCGTCTTGTGCCGGAGCAGGGGGTGGCAGCACAATGGCTGGTGCTGCTGCCCGATATGATGAGTGCAGAGGAGTGGCGTCGACTACAGGTGCTTAGTCGCTGGTTACCACCTCCAGCCTAGTGGACAGGCCAGAGGTAGTTTTCAGGCACTAATATGGTGTCATACAGATCTGGGGCTTCGTTTGGGTAATCAAGCGTGTAGTGGAGCCCGCGACTCTCAGTTCGGCTGATTGCGCAGCGAATAATCAGATCCGCAACAGTCGCCAGATTTCGAAGCTCGATCAGATATTTGCTGACTTTATAGTTGCTGTAGTAGTCGTGAATCTCGCGTTGTAACAACTCGATTCGATGTTGGGCGCGTTCCAGTCTTCGGTTGGTACGGACAATGCCAACATAGTCCCACATAAAACGTCGCAGCTCGTCCCAGTTGTGTGAGATGACAACATCTTCATCTGAATCAGTAACCTGAGATTCATCCCAGGCTGGTACATCGAGATCGTCAATCTCATTTGCAGAGGCTGCGCCAGAAATGGCATGAGCTGCAGCAATGCCGTAGACGATGCATTCAAGAAGCGAGTTGGATGCGAGACGGTTTGCACCATGCAGGCCGGTAAACGCAGTTTCCCCAATTGCGTAGAGCCCGGCAAGATCAGTATGCCCTTCGGCGTCGGTAACCACGCCACCACAGGTGTAGTGCGCTGCAGGTACCACCGGGATCCCTTCCTGAGTTATGTCAATTCCCAGTTCCAGACATTGCGTATAAATTGTTGGAAAGTGCTCTTTAATAAACTCGTCTGGTTTATGGGAGATATCCAGATAGACGCATTCACAGCCGAGACGCTTCATCTCAAAGTCGATTGTGCGTGCGACAATATCTCGCGGTGCCAGTTCGGCGCGGGGATCAAACTCAGGCATAAACCGGGTTCCATCCGGCAGCCTTAGTATCCCGCCTTCACCGCGAACCGCTTCAGAAATAAGGAAGGATTTCGCTTTAGGATGGTAGAGACAGGTCGGGTGGAACTGGTTGAACTCCATGTTCGCAATGCGGCAGCCAGCACGCCAAGCCATCGCGATTCCATCACCTGAAGCACCGCCATCGGGATTGGTTGTGTAAAGGTAAGCCTTGGAAGCGCCGCCGGTGGCCAGAACCACATAAGGTGCGAGGAATACATCGACCTTACCGCTGGTTTCATTCAGAACATAAGCGCCCACGCAGGCGTTGTCTGGCTTGTTAAGTTTGCGTCGTGTGATCAGGTCGATCGCTACTCGGTGTTCGAGTAGCTCTATGTTAACTTTTGATTTTGCCCGGCCGATCAACGTTTGCTCGATCGCTTTGCCGGTTGCGTCGGCAGCGTGAATAATTCGGCGATGCGAGTGGCCGCCCTCTTGGGTCAGGTGGTAGTCGCTTCCCTCCTGCGTAAAAGGAACACCCTGATCAATCAGCCAGCGGATGCTTTCCGGACCACCTTCCACCGTGTGTTTTACAGCATCCGGATGGCTCAGGTTGGAGCCGGCGATTAACGTGTCGTTAAAGTGTTCCTGTTCGGTGTCGGTCTGATCGAGAACACCCGCGATACCTCCCTGTGCATACCAGGTAGCGCCCTGTTCCAGTCTGCCTTTGCTAAGCACTGAGATCTTCAGGTGGTCTGGAAGGTTAAGTGCGATAGTCAGGCCGGCCGCGCCGCTGCCCAGAATTAATACATCGGATCTGAAAATGGCCATTTATTTAGGAGACTCGAGTCGCATTCACTCATAGGAACCTTGTTCTTAGGTTTCGTAGTCTACCTTAGACTGAACGCGGTAAAAAAATATTTATTTACGGGAACTTTTAGTGAATGGGGAACTCTTAATAGGTGTGCGACGTGGAGAACGCTTGAATTGGGTTGGTGTAAGGCCACATACTTACTAACTTCGGTTAATACTAACTACCGATATTAGGAAGGTAAGTGTCAGAGAGCAACCAGGACTTAACTGATCAGATGCTTGTTAAGCGGGTCCAAGCGGGTGATAAAACCGCGTTTGATCTGCTGGTTAAGCGTTACCAACATAAGATTATTGGTCTGGTTGGTCGTTATGTTCAGGATCAGTCTGAAGCACTCGATGTGGCACAGGAAGCTTTCATTAAAGCGTACAGAGCGCTGGATGGCTTCAGAGGTGAAAGTGCGTTTTACACCTGGTTATACCGTATCGCGATCAATACCGCGAAAAATTACCGTGTAGCCAGAAGTCGTCGGCCACCTGATACAGATCTGGATATAGAGGATGTTTACGCAACCGAGTCTGAAGCTGAACTGCGTGATCTGGAAACCCCTGAAAACAGCCTGTATCGCGATGAGTTGTACGAAGTAATGGCACGAGCAATTGAACAACTGCCTGAAGAGCTGAGAGTGGCGTTAACGCTCAGAGAGCTCGAAGGCATGAGTTATGAAGAGATCGCATCAGTGATGGATTGTCCCATAGGAACCGTCAGGTCAAGGATATTCCGGGCACGTGATGCGGTAGATAAAGAGCTAAAACCTTTGCTGTCAGCCTGATTGGGGCTAAACGAGGATATAGAATGTCAGGTAAGTTCGAACAACTTTCAGCTCTGATGGATGCCGAAACATCGGAATTTGAGACCCGCAGAGTTCTGCAGAAGGTCGAGGGTGATCAGGAGCTGTCAGATACCTGGCGTCGCTACCATCTGGCACGCAGCCTGATGAAAGAGCAGTGCATTGAATCAACTGTAGATATCAGCTCAGCGGTTATGTCTGCAGTTGGAGCGGAAGAGAAGGGTTCCGGTAGTGCAGATACTTCACTTCAGACCGCATCTGTTCAGGGATTCTGGAAATCGGCTGCCAGTATGGCTGTTGCTGCATCTGTCACGCTAGCTGTACTGATTGGTGTGCAGAACTTTTCAGGTAGTGAGCAGAGTATAGCGCCGATGACGCAGGCGGGCGTGATCGATCGTAGTCAGGTGCGTTCTGGTTTGATGCCTACTTCACTGACAGGTGGTCAGTCTGAAATAGCTACCCAGGCAGATTCACTGGTACTGATTCAGCACTCAGATGATCTTAAAAAAGCGCTTGAACAGTATCAGAACGTTGCGATGAAATCGTCGCTGGTTGATGGCGAATCAGGTGTTCAGGTGGGCTGGTTGCCTGCGGGATATCAGTCAACAGGAACTCAGGTTAGTGATCAGGGCGTAATGCGAGTGTTCACTAATCAGGGACGTGTGCTGAGTGTAAATGTATCCTCTGATACCGGTGTTCAGTCGGGTGTATATACTGAGGGAGATGTGCTGGCCTATGGGATAATTAAGGCGGGGAAATTTATCTCTGTTGTTGGTGATATCTCTCTGTCAGAAGCACAGCAGATTCTTAATTCGGTCAGTCAGGTTCAGTAACCCAGTTCCTTTAACTAAGTGTTCATATCTTCCGGTAGCCGATGATCGAAGAGTCAGCAGAGGTTGTAAGAGTCGATAAGATGACTCTTTGGGTGTCGGTTAATCGTAAAAGCGCCTGTGCAAGTTGCAGCGCATCTCAGGGGTGCGGTCAGAAAAAGATTCTGGACTGGCTGCCGACCAAACAGGTCGAAGTTGAAGTCGGAAATCCCCGGCAACTCATCGTTTCTCCCGGACAGCAGGTTACGCTGGGGTTGCATGAGGGAGCACTGGTACGTGCGTCTCTGCTGCTTTATATGCTACCGCTTGCAGGGCTGATTATTTTTGCCCTTTTTGCAAATATTCTACAGTTTTCAGAACTCTTTCAGATCATTATAGCTATTCTCGGTCTTATAACTGGATTCGTGGTTACGCGGGTAATCGTTGTTCGTGAGCTTGCCTTTGGTGACTTTGAACCCCAGTTGCTTCGTGTTCACTAATCGTCTGTGGTTAGAGGTTAAAGAGATGAGACTAGCAAAACCCCTTATGCTGCTTATGGGAGTGGCGTTCACTGTTCAGGCCTGGGCTGCTGAGTTGCCTGATTTTACCGGTCTGGTTAAAGATCTGTCCCCGGCGATCGTAAATATCAGTTCGCAGCAGGAGCCTCAGGAGCGACCGACCGGGAGTCAACGCTTTCATGGGCCTCAGCAGGATGAGATCCCCGATATATTTCGTGACTTTTTCAAAGGTTTCCAAGGGCCAAATGGCGGTATGCCGGATCGACATCCGCGCGCACCGCAGTCTCTGGGATCTGGTTTTATCATCTCCGATGACGGTTACATCCTGACTAATAATCATGTGGTTGATGGTGCAGATAAGGTGATGGTCAGCCTCAGTGACCGTCGTGAACTGGAGGCGCAGGTTATCGGTACTGATAAGCGTGCTGATGTGGCACTGCTTAAGATCAACGCTGATCATCTGCCAACCCTGAAAACAGGAAGTTCAGCCAATCTGCAGGTCGGTGAATGGGTGTTGGCGATCGGTAGTCCCTTTGGTTTTGATCATAGTGTGACAGCGGGTATCGTCAGTGCTAAAGAGCGTTCATTATCGGGTGATGCCTACGTACCCTTCATTCAGACCGATGTGGCTATTAACCCTGGTAACTCTGGCGGTCCTCTGCTGAATCTTGATGGCGAGGTTGTGGGGATAAACTCCCAGATCTATACCCGTTCTGGTGGGTTTATGGGACTCTCGTTTGCGATTCCAATCGATGTGGCGATGGAAGTTGCCGATCAGTTGAAATCTCAGGGCTTTGTAAGTCGTGGCTGGCTGGGTGTAGTTATACAGGAGGTGAATAGCGATCTGGCTGAGTCTTTCGGTCTTGATAAGCCTGCGGGTGCACTGGTTGCAAAGGTGTTTCCGGATAGTCCCGCTGCAGCGGCCGGATTCCATGAGGGGGATGTCATTCTCAGCTTTAATGGCCGCGAGATCGGTTTGTCATCAGAACTGCCAGCACAGGTAGGTCGTGTGACACCGGGTGATAAGGCTAAGGTTGAGGTTCTCCGAAACGGTAAGAAACAGACACTGGATGTCGAGATTGGACTGCTTCCAAGTCAGGAGGATCTTGCCAAGGTGGATAGTAAACCGGGTAAACCAAAGTCCGATACGCGTCTCGGATTGCGTCTCAGTGATCTGAATGCAGATACTGCAGCTCAGTTTGAGGTTGAGTCAGGCGTGCTGGTGGACGAGGTGCTTAACGGTCCGGCGGCTGATGCCGGGATTCGTGCTGGTGATGTGATCACCCTGATTGATGGTCAGTCTGTTGCGTCTGTGGCTCAGTTAAATGATCTGGTGCCAGATCTGCCTGTCGATCGGCCAATTGCGGTTCGTGTCGTACGAGGTGGTAGTCCGGTTTTTATCGCGATGAGGCTTAAATAGTTAACCTGCAACTCCAACTGCGGTTTTCTATCTATAGAGGGCGAATTCTAGTAGAATCTCGCCCTCTGTTTTTTGCCCTCGGGCGTTTGAATTCTTCTGAACCTCTTTGAGTTAGATTGCATCGTGAGTAACTTGGACCACATTCGTAACTTCAGTATCATCGCACATATCGATCACGGGAAATCCACCTTGGCCGACCGGCTTATTCAGATATGTGGCGGTCTGTCCGATCGCGAGATGGCTGAACAGGTTCTGGATTCGATGGATATCGAGCGTGAGCGCGGGATTACGATTAAGGCTCAAAGTGTCACGCTGAACTATACCGCCAAGAACGGCGAGGTTTATCAGTTGAACTTCATCGATACCCCGGGGCATGTGGATTTCTCCTATGAGGTATCTCGTTCACTATATGCCTGTGAAGGTGCACTGCTGGTGGTTGATGCAGCTCAGGGTGTTGAAGCCCAGTCGGTTGCTAACTGTTATACCGCAATTGAACAGGGCCTGGAGGTGCTTCCGGTACTGAACAAGATGGACCTGCCTCAGGCAGAGCCAGATGAGGTTCGTCTGGAGATAGAAGAGGTTATCGGTATCGATGCTTCAGGAGCGATTCCCTGCTCGGCCAAAACCGGCATGGGGGTTGACGATGTTCTTGAGGCGATAATTAAGGTGATTCCTCCGCCGCAGGGCGATCGCGATGCCCCGCTACAGGCGTTGATTATCGATTCCTGGTTCGATAACTACCTCGGTGTGGTCTCTTTGGTTCGTGTGACGCAGGGAACGCTGAAACGTAAAGATAAGATTATCGTGAAATCAACGGGCCAGGTGTATCAGGCAGAGATGGTCGGTATCTTTACGCCTAAGCAAACCACAACAGATATTCTTCGTGCAGGCGAAGTTGGATTTGTTGTTGCGGGTATCAAAGATATTCACGGTGCTCCTGTTGGCGATACGCTGACCCATGCGAAGACGCCGGATGTCAAAGCGTTGCCTGGTTTCCAGAAGGTACAGCCTCAGGTTTATGCCGGGCTTTTCCCAACAAGTTCGGATGACTATGAAGATTTTCGTGATGCGCTGGATAAGTTGACGCTGAACGATGCTTCATTGTTCTTTGAGCCTGAGACCTCTGACGCACTGGGTTTTGGTTTCCGTTGTGGCTTCCTCGGTATGCTGCATATGGAGATCATTCAGGAGCGTCTTGAGCGTGAATATGATCTTGATCTGATCACGACCGCTCCAACGGTTGTCTATGAGATTGAGATGAACAACGGCGATGTGATCTATATCGACAGTCCATCGAAAATGCCGGATCCCGGTGGTATTCGCGAAATGCGTGAGCCAATTGTGCAGGCCAATATCCTGGTTCCTCAGGAGTATCTCGGACAGGTGATAGGCCTCTGTGTTGAGAAACGTGGTACCCAGAAAAACATGCAGTTCGTTGGTAAACAGGTGCAATTAACCTATGAACTGCCAATGGCTGAAGTTGTGCTCGATTTCTTTGACCGTCTTAAATCGGTAAGCCGCGGTTATGCTTCACTGGAGTATAACTTTATTCGGTTTGAAGCGGCCAAACTGGTACGCATGGATATCCTGATTAACGGTGAAAAAGTCGATGCACTGGCGGTTATTCTTCATAGGGATAACGCTGCTTATAAAGGGCGTCAGCTTTGTGACAAGATGAAGGATCTGATTCCCCGTCAGATGTTTGATGTCGCCATTCAGGCAGCTCTGGGTGGAAAGATTATCGCGCGTACTACGGTTAAAGCGCTGCGTAAAAACGTACTCGCGAAGTGTTACGGTGGAGACGTGAGTCGTAAGAAGAAGCTGCTGGCGAAGCAGAAAGAGGGTAAGAAGCGAATGAAGCAGGTTGGGCGGGTTGAAATCCCTCAGGATGCATTCCTTGCTGTTCTTAAAGTTGATGACTAAGGCTTAGATTAATGAATCTTGATTTTGCGCTGATTCTGGTGGTAGTCACACTGGTGACTGGTGTTTTATGGTTGATCGATCTGCTGGCATTCGCACCTAAAAGACGCGCGAAAGCTGCAGAAGCAGATGAATCTGCCAAAGCGGTTGTTCTTAAAAAGCCCTATTGGGCAGAGCTCTCAGCTTCAGTCTTTCCTGTGTTGGCGGCAGTGTTGATTCTCAGGTCTTTCCTGTACGAACCCTTTCAGATCCCCTCTGGATCTATGCTGCCTACACTGAAAGTGGGTGATTTTATTCTGGTTAATAAATACCACTACGGGCTGCGCACGCCGGTTGGCAATATAAAATTTTTCGATGTCAGCGATCCGCAGCGTGGTGATGTTGTGGTATTTAAATATCCCAAAAATCCATCCGTTTACTATATTAAACGTGTAGTGGGGTTGCCGGGCGACAAAATCGTCTACAAGGATAAGATCCTATATATTAATGGTGAGCCTCAGTATCAGACTCTGGTTGCCCAGATACCGCCAACCAACCCCCAGCGTTTGCTGATCAGCGAAACACTGGGTGAGGTGCAGCATCAGATCAATCGGGATGTTTCGGCGCGTGTGATGAATGGTGCTTGGGTAGTACCTGAGGGGCACTACTTTATGATGGGCGATAACCGGGATAACTCAAATGACAGCCGCTATTGGGGTTTTGTGTCTGATGAGTTGTTGGTGGGTAAGGCGGTCAGTGTCTGGATGCATTGGGCTAAAGTGCTCAGTATTCCTGATTTTTCAGTGATGCGGGCAATTCAGTAACCGAAAACGTTAAAGAGTGATGACGATGAATCGATTGAGCCATCAGCGCGGTATGAGTTTCATGCAGATCCTACTGGTCCTAGTTGTCGGTGGTATCTTCTTCTCGGTTGGATTTAAGCTGTTTACCCCCTATGCGGACCACGCAACGATTCGTTCGATTATTGAAGATGTGTCTCTGGATCAGGACGAGCTGAAAAAATCGATTCCTGACATTAAACGCGATATTGATCGCCGTTTCACAATCAACCAGGTACGTTTGCCGAACCGTGAAGCGCTGATGATCAAGCAGAAAGAGAGCATTCTGACCTTTACACTGAAGTATGAATCCCGCGTGCCAATGTTCTATAACGTTGATGCCGTGGTTATGTTTGAAGATGAGTTTACAGCGACCAAACCTTGATAACTAAACCTGCTTCCGATCTTGAACCCCGTCTTGGTTACCGCTACCAGGATATATCCCTGCTTGAATTGGCGCTTACCCACAGAAGCTGTGGTAAGCGTAACAATGAGCGTCTGGAGTTTCTGGGTGACTCCATTCTCAACTATGTGATTGCTAATGCGCTGTTCCATCGGTTTCCGAAAGCGAAAGAGGGTGATCTTAGCCGCCTTCGTGCCCAGTTGGTTAAGGGAGAGACGCTTGCCGAGATCGCTCGTGAACTTGGATTGGGTGATTTTCTGCTTCTTGGCTCTGGTGAGCTGAAAAGTGGTGGCTATCGTCGTGATTCCATTCTGGCAGATTCGGTAGAAGCGATTATCGGCTCTATCCATCTGGATGCAGGGATGGCAGCTGCGTCTGAATTTGTATTGTCACAGTACCAGTCCCGGCTCGAAGAGATCGACCTGAAAAACTCGCTTAAAGACTCAAAGACCCGCCTTCAGGAGTTTCTGCAGTCACGCCGCGCGCCGTTGCCGGATTATCAGTTAGAGCGGGTTGAAGGTGACGCCCACGACCAGACCTTTTATATCTCCTGTGGAGTCAGTCTGCTGGATCAGGCGACAAAAGGAGTAGGTTCCAGTCGGAGACAGGCTGAACAGGAAGCCGCACGTGCTGC
>JBFEXW010000002.1:0-28989 GCA_041562495.1 Marinobacterium sp.
GTTGCTCGGCAATATTCTTCGAGGGTAAGCCGGTTCGAACACCTGATGCCGGAACCTTCTGGCGCATTATCGATGAGTATCGTGTTAATTCGATGTTCTGTGCGCCAACGGCATTTCGGGCGATTCGAAAAGAGGATCCTGAGGGGGCGCTTGCGAAGCAGTATGACTTGACTAGTCTGAAATGGGTATTTGTTGCCGGTGAAAAACTGGATTCATCGACCTACTCCTGGTTATCAGAATTGCTCTCTGTACCGGTTATCGATCACTGGTGGCAGACCGAAACTGGCTGGCCAATGACTGCGCCGATGATGGGCTGGGAAAACCCGTCAGACGTCAGACTTGGCTCCACCAATAAACCGATACCGGGCTACGATATCCAGGTACTTGATGGCAGTGGTGCAGAGGTTGATGCGGGGGAACCGGGTAATATCTGTGTCAGTCTGCCGATGCCGCCGGGTGTTGCCTGGAGTATCTGGAACAACAATGATCGTTACTGTTCATCCTATCTCGAAGCTTTCCCCGGCTACTATCATACCGGCGACGGTGGCTTTAAAGATGAGGATGGCTACATCTACATCACGGGCCGTACTGATGATGTGATCAATGTATCCGGACACCGACTGTCTACCGGGGAGATGGAGGAGGTGCTCTCGGCCCATCCGGCAGTGGCTGAGTGTGCCGTGATTGGTGTTGATGATGAGCTCAGGGGGCAGTTGCCGCTGGGTTTGGTGGTGCTGAAAGCCGGTGAGTCGATCAGCGAAGCCGAGCTGGTTGAGTCACTGGTGAATATGGTGCGTAAACAGGTCGGTGCCGTGGCCTGTTTCCGTCATGCGTTGATTGTGCAGCGTCTGCCGAAAACCCGATCAGGTAAAGTACTGCGTGCAATTCTGCGCAAGATAGCCGCTAACCAGAGCTATAAAATGCCATCAACCATTGATGATCCTGAGATTCTCGGAGAGGTAGACGGTATTCTCAGAGGTGCCGGATTCTAATTCTGGTGTAACGATAAAGGGGCTCAGTTGAGCCCCTTGTTTTGGATTAGCTCAGTCGCTCGGCATGCCAGCGAATATGGTCTTCCATAAAGGTGGAGATAAAGAAGTAGGAGTGGTCGTATCCGGGCTGCATGCGCAGTGTCAGATCTATTCCTGCTGTCTTACAGGCGTTCTCCAGCAGCTGGGGACGCAAGCCATCCTCAAGGAAGGGATCTGCATCGCCCTGATCAACCAGCAGCTCTTTGATACTGCGGCCATCTTCAATCAGTGATACGCTGTCCCATTCACGCCATTTCGATTCATCGCTACCCAGATACTCAGCCAGTGCACGTTTCGACCAGTCAGCAGTTGAGGGTTGAGCGATCGGTGCCAAAGCGGAGCAGCTTCTGAATACACCGGGATTACGCAAGGCGCAGATGATTGCGCCGTGACCACCCATCGAATGACCAAAGATGCTCTGACGTGCCTTATCCAGCGGAAACTCATCAAATACCAACTGGGGCAGTTCTTCCATGACATAGCGATGCATCTGATAGTGTTCAGAATAGGGTTCTTCAGTCGCATCGACATAGAAACCTGCACCCTGACCGAGCTGCCAGTCAGACGGATCATAACCGGGTACCGATTCTCCGCGTGGGCTGGTGTCCGGACAGATAATCGCGATGCCCAGTTCTGCTGCAATCCGGCGGTATTCGCCCTTCTCCATTACGTTGGCATGGCTGCAGGTCAGACCTGACAGGTACCAGAGCACAGGAAAAGGGCCCTCTCCAGGCGGCAGAAACAGTGCAAAGGTCATGTCGCACTGTGTTGATTCAGAGGCGTGGCGAACGACTAACTGACGGCCGCCATGACTTCTGTTCTCGGACAGGATCTCCATCAGAATCAGAACTCCACGACCGCACGGATGCTTTCGCCGCTGTGCATCAGGTCAAAGGCCTGGTTGATATCTTCAAGCTTCAACTTATGCGTGATCATTGGATCGATCTCGATCTTGCCATCCATATACCAGTCAACGAACTTAGGCACATCGGTACGTCCTTTGGCGCCGCCGAAAGCGGTTCCTTTCCATACGCGGCCGGTTACCAGCTGGAACGGACGGGTACTGATCTCAGCACCGGCTGGTGCTACACCGATGATCACTGAGACACCCCAGCCGCGGTGCGAGCACTCCAGTGCCTCACGCATAACGTTGACGTTACCGGTAGCATCAAAGGAGTAATCCACGCCGCCAAACTGATCCTGCTCAGTCTTGGTCAGTTCGATAATCGCCTGAGTCACTGAGCCTTCAATTTTCGATGGGTTAACAAAGTCGGTCATACCGAACTTACGCGCCATCTCGGCTTTGTCATCGTTCAGGTCAACGCCGATGATCTTGTCGCAGCCTGCCATACGCAGACCCTGAATAACGTTAAGACCGATACCGCCCAGACCAAAAACCGCAGCAGTAGAACCGATCTCAACACCTGCGGTGTTGATAACGGCACCGATACCTGTTGTTACGCCGCAACCGATGTAGCAGATTTTGTCGAAAGGCGCATCGTCACGCACCTTGGCCAGTGCAATCTCAGGAAGAACAGTGTGGTTGGCGAACGTTGAGCAACCCATATAGTGATAGATTGGCGTGCCATCCAGCATTGAGAAGCGGGTGGTGCCATCAGGCATCAGCCCCTGTCCCTGAGTGTTACGAATTGCGGTACACAGGTTGGTTTTACCGCTCAGGCAGGCATGGCACTGACGGCATTCAGGCGTGTAAAGTGGAATAACATGGTCGCCGGGCTTGAGGGTAGTGACGCCTTCGCCGACTTCAACAACAATACCTGCGCCTTCATGTCCTAGAATCGCAGGAAAAATACCTTCAGGATCATCACCGGAGCGGGTGAATTCATCAGTATGGCATACGCCAGTCGCTTTAATCTCTACCAGTACTTCACCAGCTTTAGGGCCTTCAAGGTTTACTTCCATAACTTCAAGAGGTTTGCCCGGAGCTAGGGCGACAGCAGCACGTGTGCGCATAGCATCTCCATTTAATCGGTTAGTCTGAATTTCGCAGTGTAGACCATAGGGGGTCTTATACTAAGTGTCTAGGAATTATTATGGCGTAATTACCATAACGTGGCTCGTAACCGCGTAATAGTTATCGAGCGTTGGTGAGCCCTAAGAAAATGGGATTTTGGGAGTCCATCCCATTTCCCTAACTCACTACATACCAGTCACGGCGGTGATTCATCGCGATCACAAAGTTGAGAACCAGAGCGCCAAGCAGCGACCAGGTGACCACGCCCAGATCAAACACAAAGGCGGCAACGAAGAACAGAATCAGGTCATGAATTAGCTGTGTCCAGCCGGCACGGAAACCAAACTTATCCTGTAGTATCACGCCAATAATTGAAATCCCACCCAGACTTCCTCTGTGACGGAACAGGCCGAGCAGGCCAACACCGGCTGAAACGCCAAAGAGTATTGCGGCAACGCCGGGATGGACCTGATCAATGATCAGAAAGGGGGCGATCAGTTCAGCTATGACTGAGACCAGCGTCACTGTAATCAGGCTTTTTACCGCAAAGGTTAGACCTTTGGAGAGGTAAGCAAAGGCGTAAAACGGGATGTTGATCAGGAAAAAAGTGGCCCCGAAGCTGAATCCGCTGAGATAGGAGATGATCAGTGCAACACCGGCGGTACCCCCTGTGACGAGGCCTGCAGCCCGTAGCAGGTGAATACCCAGCGAAGCCTGAATCGATGCAACAAAGATGCCCTGCAGATCTTCGAAGGATGAGTAGTGGGGCTGTGTATCTGCAGTGACTTTGCTATTCATAGCGTAAGATTGCCTCAGAGTAATGGGATTAGTCAGTTGCGCAGACTATAGCAACTTAGGCTATTAAAAACTTTATCTTTCAGATACAAAAAAGCCCCCGTAGCGGGGGCAAAAGCAGGGAGTAAACAACTCGTCTTAGAAGAACCCAAGTGGATTGATGTCGTAGCTGACCAGCATGTTTTTAGTCTGCTGATAGTGGTCGAGCATTATCTTATGGGTTTCACGGCCAACACCTGATTTCTTGTATCCCCCGAAGGCTGCGTGAGCAGGATACAGGTGATAGCAGTTCATCCAGACACGACCTGCTTCAATACCGCGGCCCATGCGGAACTGGAGATTGGTATCACGGGTCCATACACCGGCACCCAGACCGAAGTCGGTATCATTTGCGATGGCCAGTGCTTCCGCTTCATCTTTGAATGTGGTTACCGAGACTACAGGTCCAAAGATCTCTTCCTGGAACACGCGCATGCTGTTGTTGCCTTTCAGCAGGGTAGGCTGAATGTAATAGCCGTTTTCAAGGTCACCGCCAACCGCTTCAACACCACCGCCTACCAGAACTTCTGCGCCTTCCTGACGACCTATGTCGAGATAGCCCATGATCTTGTCAAACTGCTCCTGTGAAGCCTGAGCGCCGACCATAACTGTGGTATCAAGGGGGTTGCCGCGAGTGATCTTCTTGGCACGCTCAACCACAAGTGCGAGGAACTCGTCAGCCATATCTTCCTGAACCAGCATGCGTGAAGGGCAGGTGCACACTTCACCCTGGTTAAAGAACGCCAGTACGGCACCTTCTACTGCTTTGCTGATGAACTCAGGTTCAGCTTTCATGACATCATTGAAGAAGATGTTGGGTGACTTACCACCCAGCTCAGTCGTGGATGGAATGATGTTCTCTGCAGCACACTTCATGATGTGTGAACCAACAGGAGTTGAACCGGTGAATGCGATCTTGGCGATACGCTTGCTGGTGGCCAGCGCCTGACCCGCTTCTGCGCCGTAGCCATTAACGATATTCAGTACGCCAGCAGGCAACAGATCACCGATCAGTTCCATCAGCACCAGAATCGACCAGGGGGTCTGTTCTGCTGGCTTAAGAACAACACAGTTACCAGCTGCCAGTGCAGGTGCAAGTTTCCATGCAGCCATCAGCAGAGGGAAATTCCAGGGGATGATCTGACCAACTACACCGAGAGGTTCGTGGAAGTGGTAAGCAACAGTATTTGGATCGATCTCGCCGATAGAGCCTTCCTGGGCACGAATACAGCCGGCGAAATAACGGAAGTGATCTGATGAAAGCGGTACGTCAGCAGCCAGTGTTTCGCGAACCGCCTTACCGTTGTCCCAGGTTTCGGCAACGGCCAGAATTTCGGTGTTTGCATCAATAACATCGGCGATCTTCAGCAGCAGGTTGGAGCGCTCTGTTACTGAGGTTTTGCCCCAGGCTTCACGTGCGGCGTGTGCCGCATCCAGAGCCAGATCGATATCATCTGCAGTTGAGCGCGGGATCTCGCAGATCACTTCGCCAGTACAGGGCGTATGGTTTGTAAAGTACTGCCCTTTCACTGGCGCTACCCACTGACCGCCAATGAAGTTTCCGTAACGTTCTTTAGGGGAGACTACTGCGCCTTCTGTTCCCGGTTTTGCATAGATCATCTGAACTACCTCTTGTTGTTATCAATGCAGTGATATAGCTTCCGTTCACTGCTGTTTTGACTGTGAATTCATGGTAGTCAGCAGACACAACTTGCCCCATTGTTCTTCGGAGCTGAATATTTACTACTTTGGTGTCGGTTATTCAGGCTGCAAGTCAAAATGAGCTTGGTAGAAGGCGAGTTCGAGTTCTAATGATTTAATTTGGTTAGTATTTTCCCGGAAACCATGACCCTCATTCGGGAAATAGTGAACCTTGGCGGGAACGCCTCGGGAGGTGAGCGTCTGGTAGAGAGCTGCTGTTTGATCGGGCGTGACAACTCGGTCCTGTTCCCCCTGCAGAAAGAGGATGGGTGTGTTGATTTCGGCGGCGCGTTGCAAGGGGGAGCGGCTTTGATAGATATCGGGTCTGTTTAGTGGAATGCCCAGTAACCAGTCCAGATAGTGAGACTCGAATTTGTGGGTGCTAGTGGCCAGTGAGAGAGGATCAGTTACACCAAAATAGGAGGTGGCCGCAGTAAACCCAAGATTTTCGCAAAGTGCCATCAGCGCACTATAGCCTCCTGAACTGCGTCCTCGGATAAACAGCCTATTCGGATCTGCCTTGCCTGCGTATATCAGGTGTTTTAACGAGGCCGCAATATCTCTGACCTCGGAGAGTCCCCAGCGACCACAAAGCTTATACCGATAGGCGCGACCCTGATTACTGCTGCCCCGGTAGTTAAGATCGAATACGGCAAATCCCTGAGAGCACCAGAACTGAATCTGTGGATTATAGATAGGATAACTTGCTGAGGTCGGCCCTCCATGCAGTGTGATAAGCAGTGGTGGTGGCGCAAGTTGTGCATCGATTAATGGGGCGTAGTAGTAACCACTTACTTCGTCCTCATCGACCTCGAAGCATATCAGTTGAGGCTGGCTGAGTGGTTCTGTTGGAAGGGACTTGGGTTGCGCAACAGCTGTCATCCTACGGGTGCTGAGTTCAAGCCTGATCAGACTTGGAGGGTTGTCAGGGCCTGCGGCGATCATATAAAGCTGCGAGTCGATAATGCAGAGTTCACGAATATGATTGATTCCGGGAAGACTGATCAGACTGCCCTGATCGATCAGAAAGACGCCCTCAGGTCGAAAACGTAAACTGAGCAGGCCTCCCTCCTCGTTAAACTCATATTGTCTGAGACCTGACATCCAGGGGGAGGAGATAACATCGCTCAGCGCTGCCTGCTGTATGATCAGACTGCGATCCGAAAAATCGTAGTTGTACAGGTTCCAGTAGCCGTTGCGATCACTGATAACCCAGAGCCGTCCGTTTGCATCGAATCTCGGCATCTGTAGTGATTCAGGTAGACTGAAGTTTCCTGCCAGTGTTCGGCACTCACTGAGCTGGCCGCCATTCAGGTGGGCATGTAGCAGACGCGTAGCGGTCCATGGCTGGTTTGGGTGGTTCCAGGAGATCCATGCGAGCTGTGATCCGTCAGGCGACAGCGTGATCGACGAATAGAAATCAAACCCCTCATGCAGGGGGGTGATCTTACCGCTGCTCGGATCAATGCGAACCAGTCGGTTAATCACTGAATCAGCGTTGTGGATCTCCTCCACAGCAATAATCTGATCGTTAAGAGCGTGATAACAGGGCTCGAGAAACCGACTATTTTTAGAATGAGTTACCTTGTTTGGAGAGACTTTTGCACTCAGGCACTGGTGATAGATCTGCTGATCAGTGCGAGCGACAAAGTAGACGGATTCCGGGCCGAAACACCAGCTGCGCCCGCCATATTCATGGACCCGGCTGCCGATGCTTAGCTCCTCAGGTGTGATTGGAATGGTCGTGCCATTCTGCTGAATCATTAAGCGGGAGCAGCCCCCGGTATGTGGGCCACTCTCCAGCCAGCCTAACAGACCGGATTCCGATCGCTGTAACTGTGAGTAGTCGATCTGCGCTGTACAGGCCTCTGCCGCCGTCAGTGGCATATCAGTTCTGTTTGAAAAATACGCGGGAGTTCTGCACGTTACGGTAGATGAATTCAGAATCGAGTTGCTGTTTTAGCGCCTCGTCAGTACGGCGTGCGGAGGTGATTTTGTCATGGAACTGCGACTTTGAGCAGACCGGATCGGCATTGCGGGCGTCACCCGTCAACATATAAGCCTGACACCGGCAGCCGCCGAAATCCTTCTCCTTTTCATCACAACTGCGACAGGGCTCTTTCATCCAGTCGAAACCGCGGAACTCGTTAAAGCTCGATTCCTTGTACCAGATCTGCTCCAGTGAGGTTGTCCGCACATTGGGAAACTCAATTGGCAGCATTCTGGCACTATGACAGGGAAGAGCAGTACCGTCCGGCGTTACGGTCAGGAAGACTTCACCCCAGCCGTTCATGCAAGCTTTGGGGCGCTCCTCATAGTAGTCTGGCGTGACAAAGATCAGCTTCATCGGATTGCCCTGTCTGGCGAGCTTTTCTCGCCAGTGGTTAGTCCGTGCCTCAGCGTGTTGCAGTTGTTCGATGCTCGGCATCAGCCAGTCCCGGTTCTCGAAACCCCAGCCATAGTACTGACAGGTGGCCAGTTCAACATAGTCAGCTTCCAGCTCAACACAAAGCTCGATAATGCGGTCGATCTGATCGATGTTGTGACGGTGGGTCACGAAGTTCAGCACCATCGGATAACCCATCGCTTTAACTTCGCGGGCCATCTTCAGTTTCTGCTGGAACGCCTTCTCGCTGCCCGAGACCATTGCATTGACTGACTCATCGCTGGCCTGAAAGCTGACCTGTATATGGTCGAGCCCTGCGTCCTTAAAGCTGGCGATCTTCTTCTCGTTCAGCCCGACACCGGAGGTGATCAGGTTGGTGTAGTAGCCGAGCTTGCGGGCACCGGCGATAAGCTGATCCAGATCCTGTCTGACCAGAGGCTCACCACCCGAGAAGCCCAGTTGCACCGCACCCAGTTTGCGTCCCTGCTCAAACACCGAGAGCCATTCATCGGTGCTCAGCTCCTCAGAGATTCCAGCGAAATCCAGCGGATTGGAACAGTAGGGGCACTGCAGGGGGCATTTGTAGGTAAGTTCTGCAAGCAGCCAAAGTGGTCTGCCGGGCTGTGGCTTGCCTCCTGCACCTAGGGTTACGGGCTGACCGTTACAGGGAGATCCAGTGTTGCTCATGAGCTTTGTCCACAAATTCCAGTACATCTTGCTGGATGCTGTCGGCATCAGGAAACGTGCGCTGCAGATCTTCAATAATATCTGCCAGAGAGCGCTTGCCGTCGACACGCGTTAATATTTCAGCCGCGGGGCCGTTCAGTTGTACCATCCCTTCCGGATAGAGCAGCACATGCGACTCCTGAGCGGGTTCCCACTGTAGTCGGAAATGGCTATTCAGTGCAGGGATAGATGATAGATCCTGATGACTCATCAGAGCAGTCCTTTATGGTAAACGCGTTCTTCGGTCACTGTATGGAATGGTGGACGATCCAGTTCATATGCCATCGTCATCGCATCCAGCATGCTCCAGAGTACATCCAGCTTAAACTGCAGGATCTGCAGCATTCTCTCCTGCTGCTCGCGGGTTTTATAGTAGTCGAGCGTTATCTCAAGTCCATGTGTTACATCACGACGTGCTTCGCTCAGGCGCTTACGGAAATAGCTGTACCCTTCGGGCTTGATCCAGGGGTAATGTTGAGGCCAGGCATCAAGCCGACTTTGATGGATCTTCGGAGCAAACAGTTCGGTGAGTGATGAACTGGCGGCTTCCTGCCAGCAGGCGCGGCGCGCAAAGTTAACATAGGCATCAACCGCAAATCTCACTCCCGGCAACACATGCTCCTGACTCAGCAGTTCCTCTCGGGTCAGACCGACCGCTTCGCCGAGCGCCAGCCAAGCTTCAATTCCGCCATCTTCGCCACTGACGCCATCGTGATCGATAATGCGCTGTACCCAGTGACGACGTACTTCCGGATCGTTGCAGTTGGACATAATCGCCGCATCCTTAATCGGGATGCTGACCTGATAATAGAAGCGATTGGCTACCCAGCCGCGGATCTGTTCGGGGGTGCTGCGACCCTCGTACATCGCCCGGTGGTATGGGTGTTCGGTATGGTAAAGACGACCTTTATCACGAAGTGCCGCTTCAAAATCATCGCGGCTTAGCGGAAGATTTCTGTTTTCGACCATGGTTTCCTCCTGCGGGCTAGATTTCAAATGACATACCGTCGTATGACACTTCGATCCCATGTTGGCTAAGTTCCGCGCGCTCGGCAGAATCCTCATCCAGAATAGGATTGGTATTGTTGATATGAATCAGTACCTTACGAGGGCGCTCAAACTGGTCCAATAGTTCGATCATGCCGCCTTCACCTGATTGTGGCAGGTGTCCCATCTCAGTTCCCAGGCGTGTGCCCACACCGCGTTGCTGCATCTCATCATCACGCCAAACAGTACCGTCGACTAAGAGTAGATCCGATCCAGCCATCATTGGTATCAGATGATCCTGCATCTCGCCCAAGCCTGGTGCATAAAACAGTGACTGTCCGGTATTCTTATCCCGTACCTGAATGCCGATATTATCGCCTGGATCAGGATTGTCGCGGCGTGGTGAATAGGGCGGTGCGTTTGATAGCAGAGGTACTGCAGTAAATTCCAGTGAATCAAAACCAGGGATCGAAAAAGATTGTGGCTGATAACCATCGACCGGAATCTGATTGATCTGATTGCCGTTCCAATGCTCCAGCATGCTCAGAATCGGGAAGTTCTCAGTGATATCCTGGCGTACAGCTGCGGTACACCAGAGTTTATGCGGACAACCTTCACGCAACATCAGTAATCCGGTTGTGTGATCAATCTGGCTATCCATAAAAATGATATGCGCGATACCGGTGTCGCGTAGCGCACGATTGGGTTGCATCGCGGGAAAGTCAGCAAGCTGTTGTCGAATATCAGGTGAGGTATTAAACAGAATCCAGTCGACGCCATTTTCGCTAATTGCGATGGAGGATTGGGTACGGGATTTAGCATTGATCGTGCCGGCACGGTAGCCTGCGCACATTTCGCAATTGCAGTTCCACTGCGGAAATCCACCACCGGCAGCGGAGCCCAAGACCTGAATCTTCATAATTATTCTCGTTGTCTGGCTGCTGATATATCTGCATAGCAGGAGTATTTTAACTCAAGGTGCTATGCCCGTATGTAGCTAATATAAGATCGAGTCTAAGCATTAAGTAGCGTGCTTTAGTAGTAATAAATTACTACTTTATTCCACATGATGAATGTTAAGGTGGGCAAAATAAGCGTTTTTGAATAGCGAAATTGAAATATCAGGATTGTTTCTGGCTGGGGTTTACGCGGTCAGGAGTGAATACCATACTCGCTAGGTAAGGCAAGCCTTCTTAGAAACCAATAATAATAAACATTCTATGTATCTTGGAATTGATCATCTTTCTCATCGTTATGGCGAGCATCAGGCGCTTAACGACCTAAGTCTTAGCTTTAATGCTGGTGAAGTAACCGCGTTGCTAGGGCCAAATGGTGCAGGTAAATCAACGCTGATTAAGCTTCTTGCAGGCCTTCTTCCCTGTCAGCAAGGCGAGTTTGATATAGAGGGACGCAAGAAAAACTCAATAGAACCCAGGGACTTGGCGTTATTTGGTTTTGTTTTTCAGGAACCTGCGTTGGATATGATGCGCAGTGCCAAGGCTAATCTGCATTACGCTGCCGGCTTGCACGGTATGAACCGTAAAACTCGGGACAGTCGGATAAACTGGGTGAGCGAGTTGCTTAATATTCAAGATCTGATTGATCGTAAACCCTCTGCACTGAGTGGTGGAGAGCGGCGCAGAATTGAGATAGCCCGAGCTTTGCTCCATAAGCCCAGATGGTTGTTGCTCGATGAGCCATCGGTGGGTTTGGATATTGATAGTCGTTTACAGCTGTCAGAGGATATTCACCGTTTAGTAAAACAGGAGAATATCGGGATTCTCTGGTGTACCCATATCACCGATGAGCTTCGGCCTGAAGATAAGCTGTTGATTCTGGCAAAGGGTGAGGTCTGTCATCGCGGTGTTTGTGGTAGTCCGGATGAGCTGGTGCAGACCTACCAGAGGATTACAAAACCCCATGCCTAAATCCTACTACGCGTTTCGAGCCATCATAGATAGAGAGTTCGCCCGCTTTATTCAGCAGCGCACACGCCTTTTATCAGCGTTGGTGCGCCCTCTGTTCTGGCTTCTGGTTTTTGCAGCTGGCTTTAAGAGCACCTTAGGCATCGCTATTCAGGCACCCTATGCGACCTATACGCCTTATGACGTTTATATTATTCCCGGTCTGATCGGAATGGTGTGTCTTTTTAACGGTATGCAGTCCTCGTTAGCAATGGCCTATGATCGCGAAGCGGGTTCTATGAAGGTGCTAATGACAGCCCCCATCAGTCGGCGGCAATTACTGGTATTTAAGCTGTTGGCCGCTGCGTCAGTATCAACCATACAAGCCTATCTTATGCTGCTGATCGCGCTTTTGTTTGGCGTTGATATTCCGCTTAATGGTCTTTTGGTTGCGCTACCGATAATCTTTATCGTGGCTTACGCTCTCGCACTGATTGGGCTATTGCTCGCAAGTACTGTCACCGGGATGGAAAACTTTTCAGGTGTCATGAACTTTGTGATTTTCCCTGCACTATTTCTTTCAAGTTCCCTCTATCCCCTGTGGCAGCTTGAGGAGTCGAGTGAACTGCTCTACTGGATTAGCCTATCGAACCCATTTACGCATCTGGTAGAGAGTATCCGTTTCGCGCTCTATCTGCAGTTCCAGCCTTGGGTACTTGGAGGAATCCTGTCAGGCGCTGTGTTGCTGAGTTACTTAGCGCCAGTCGTCTATAAACCCAATGCGTAGGAGTTGCGAGATGAGGATGCTGTTCGGCGATCAATCGTTATTAAGCCGATTTATATCCGTCATTAAAGTGGCTTTGGCGGTCATAACGATTTTGTTTCCCAGTCAGGCGGTTAGTTATCAACTGGCAATCAGTAACGAGCGCTCTGATGAGGTTCTTCTTCACGATGCAGAGGGCAGGGTGCTGCGTCAGTTATTAAGCTGTAAACGTCCACGAGGGATGCTTGTAGAGCCGGTAAATCAAGATTTGTGGGTGGCTTGCTCAGATGAGGACGCCATTGTACGGATCGACCCGGAAAGCGGCGAAGTGAAACAGCGTATAGCCGGGTTTTCAGGCGCTACTAATCTTGCGTTATTGGGCTCAGAACAACTGATAGTTAGCAATGAAGGCGCGGCCTCGGTCAGTCTTGTCGATACCACTACGAACGTAATAGTCTCGCAATTACCCACGGGGAATGAGCCCGATGGAATAGTGTATTCGGCGGATCATAAACGTATCTTTGTGGCTTCGGAAAATGCCGGGGTGGTGCATGTATTCTCTTCCGAAGATTTTCATCAGGAGGCGCTACTGCTGACGAATCTGCGTCCACGTCGTATGGCGATTAACAAAGATGAGCTCTGGGTATCTTCAGAGATGGGAAGCCGCGTCGAGATTTTTAATGCTGCTTCGTTGCAAAAAATGGATCGGATTATTTTCTCGCCCAGAGGTTTTCGTAGTGAGCAGTTAACGCCGGTCGATCTGATTTTTTCCTCGGATGGATTAACCGCATATGTTGCGTTGGGTGCCGCTAACCATGTGGCCATTGTTGACGTTGTTACGCGCGAAGTAGAGAAATATATCCTGGTTGGAAGTCGGGCCTGGGGGTTGGAACTATCACCTGACGGAACGCGCCTCTATGTCCTGAATGGCTTGTCCGATGATATGACGATTATCGATCTTGAGAGCCGCCGCCCGATTGCATCTGAGCGTACAGGTTTGGTGCCACATGCCGTGGAGGTAGTTAATCGATGAGGAGTCTCGTTTTGTTCGCGCTTTTGGCCGCTTCTCCTGCGGCACAAGCGATTGAGTTGAATGTCGGTACGGTAAGATTGAAAGGCGCGGTTGAGCAGCCGACTACCTTTGCCGGCATAGTCGTCGAGCCTGATCGCAGGGTAGATCGGGCGGTGCGGCTTGCGATTCAGGAGTCAACAATAAAGTTTCAGTCATTCGGCATTGAAGAGAAACTCTATGATCTGGAACTCGATCCCGATCAGCCCTTGTCAGCCCAATTAGCGCAGATTGATCAAACGCATCTGTTACTTCTGGATCTGCCTAAAACCCAGATGGTTGAGGTGGGGCGGATTATCGACCGTCAGGGCGCTGTGGGTGTGAATGTCAGTCTTGCTGATCAATCCCTGCGTGATGAGCTTTGTTTGCCGGGGATTTATCACAGTATGCCTTCTGAACGAATGTATTTCGATGCGCTTTCCCAATATCTCGTACATAGCGGATGGCGCAAGGTGCTTCTGGTACATGGTAGCAGTGATCAGGATCTAAGACGTAAAACACTGCTGGCAGAATCGATTAAGCGTTTTGGTGCCAGTGTCTCAGATGAGCGCGAGTTCACCCTTTCTCATCACCCTGATGACCGTGATCGCAATCAGCCTGAATTTTTAACTGGGGGCAGCTCCTATGATGTAGTCGCTGTCGTTGACTCTGCAAAGGATTATGGTCGACGTATTGAGTACAGTACGCGGCGTCCCCGCCCGGTTGTGGGGGATGTTGGGTTGGTGCCTCGTGCTTGGCATTATGCGCTTGAACGATACGGGGCGCCGCAATTGAACCAGCGTTATCGAACGCTTGATCCAGCAAATTCAGAGCCCCAAACGGCCATGACGGATGCCGAGTTTGCAGCCTGGGCGGCTGTTAAATTTGTAGTTAACAGTATGCGCGCGGACTTCGTTGATAAGGATGGGCTCAAATTGAGAGCACTGTTTGAAAATGAAGACTCACGGGTTGATCTCTATAAGGGCACGCGTGGTTCCTATCGTAGCTGGAATCACCAGATGCGACATCCCATTCTTCTAACCTCAGCAGATTATGTTGTGGATGTGGCGCCGATGCCGAAATTTCTTCATCCAACGCACTATGTGGATACTTTGGGAGCCGACAAGCCTGAGTCGAGCTGTCAGTTGGGGAAGTAATATTATTTTAGTAGCTGGAGTGTATTTTTATAGGAGAGGTGAGAGTGCCGCAGGAACGGCACTCTACGTGTTTTAGCGGTTTGCGAAGTACATAGTTACTTCAAAACCGATACGCATATCTTTATAAGCTGGTTTAGTCCACATAATCGTTCCTCACTTTATTTATTCTATCTTCTATTTTTTGGTTTTTTCACCCTAAGGTGCAGATGTAAATCTATACCAACAATAAAGAACTTAAAAGAAAATGTTAAGCTGTTTTCAATATAAGTTCCCTATGGTGATTAGTATATATTAACTTTCCGGTTCTTCTGCTGATATTTTAATTGCAGAAAAATAGGCAGCCAGATTTTTGATTTTTTCCATATCCAGCGATTGTACTATCAGACTCATTCTCCGATCCTGACGTGCGCCCTTTTGGAAATCAACCAGTTGTTTTTCCAGATACCTTGCAGGTTGCCCTGCGAGATTAGGCGTTTCAGGATCTCTGGATATACCATTTTTACCATGGCAAACCGTACATTGTCCTGATAAGACTTTTCCCTCTTCAATGCTTGCAGAATAAGCAGGTAAAGAGAGTGTGCTGAATAAAGCAGCAATCGCGAACTGACGAATCATTAATGCATCCCTTTGTAACCTAATAATGCCCCGCACGGAGCGGGGCAGTTATTTAAGTAGGACTAACCTTCGTAACTAATGCGGTAAATAGCACCGGCATAGTCATCAGATACGAGAATAGAACCATCTTTCATTGGGATAACATCGACAGGACGGCCGTCATACTCACCGTTTTCATTCAGCCAACCCTCTGCAAAAGGCTTCATCTTAGCGTTACCATCAGCGTCGATTGTCGTAAACATCACGCGTGCACCGCAAGGATCTGTACGGTTCCAAGAGCCGTGCTGAGCAGAGAAGATGCCATTTTTATATTCGCCAGGGAACTGCGAACCGCTATAGAAAGACATGCCCAAGTCTGCACAATGTGCTTCTGTTTCTACGGCAGGGTGGGTGACTTCGACAGGAACTTCCTGTCCCTTGTATTCATTGGTACGGACTGTACCGCCGCCAAACCAAGGGTGCCCGAAGTGCTGGCCAACAGCAGTCAGATGGTTTAGCTCTCCAGGTGGGATATTGTCGCCCATGCCATCGACTTGGTTATCGTTAAACCATAGATCGCCATTTACCGGGTGGAAGTCATGACCTACAGAATTTCGAATACCTGTAGCTATTACCTCACGGTTAGCACCGTTGCGATCCATTCGAATCATGCCGCCAATACCCATTTTAGCGTACATATCGATTTTTTCTGGAGGGGTAACGTTAAACGGCTGTCCAAGTGAAATATAGAGTTTGTTATCTGGACCGATTTTTACCACACGGGCGGTATGGTTGTAACTTTCTTCTGATACGGGAATAAGTTCGCCTTTAGCTACTACGTCCACAGCTACTACGTCTGGTCCTTCATAGAAAAACTCCGCAGCGGGAAATTCTCGTACCTGATTGGTTTCAGCAATGTATAAGAACCCGTCTTTACTGAAGGCAAGGCCGTTAGGAACATTGAATTCCAATGAGGGAGCAAAGTCTTTTACTTCATCGGCAACGCCATTACGGTCTCTATCTGAAACGACCCAGACTTTATCTTTTCGGGTGCCAACGAATAGAGCAGTGCCCTGAGGAGCCATCGCCATATGGCGTGCGTCAGGAACGACAGCATAAAGCTCAATTTTAAAGCCTTCCGGTAAGGAGACATTTTTTAGTTTTTCTCTGATGTTTTCAGCTTTGTCACCATTCTGCTCGATAAAGGTGTGATCGCTCATTCCTTTACCTGATTTAGCAAAAAGGCCTACACCCTCTTCCGCGAAAACTGATCCAGAGATCAACGACCCAGCAATACATGTGGCCAGGAGTGTTCTTTTCATTACGGTTTCCTCACATCATTATTTTTGTACGTAGAAGTTCACCATTGAGGTTTGTTAAAACCTGGAAAAAAAGTAGCAGAAGAGTATTTAACTGACAAATATCAAAAAACTCCCGAGTTAAGCTTTTTTTTTATGTAATGTGCCTTTAAGTGGCCCTCACAGTGTGAAAAAACTACACCCACATTATGAATATATTTTTTAATTGATTGAAATATATATTGTTTATTGGAGTTTTTTATTACGTTTATAACCAGGAAGAAGAAATGCTCGATATTTTTTGTGACAAGAAACAGCTTAAAACGCTAAGGAGAAGGATAGAATATATCACTATGTGAAAATGTTAGTGGTTGAGTGAGGTGTTTCGAGAGATAAAGAAAATCGCGTGGAGAGTGCCGGTACGCCGGCACTCGTTTCGCGTTTTAGCGGTTTGCGAAGTACATGGTGACTTCGAAGCCGATGCGCATATCTTTGTAGGCTGGCTTAGTCCACATATCAGAGTCCTCTTCTTATTGGGTTGTACGTTTAAGTACGTTTTCACTATAGGCCGTGCGCAGAGGAGAAAATATGGTACTTTCGACCCAAAATTTCTCCTCCTTTGGACCCTGGGTTACTAGGATTTAGGCAACTTGAATGTCCAGACGGTACCGCCCTGATTCAGGTGCTTCACGCGTTTGGCGACTTCGCCACCCCAGAGAGGTACTGCGCCACCCCAGCCCGATACCACGGTAAGATACTGCTCGCCATCCTGTTCCCAGGTGATCGGTGAACCGACGATGCCGGAACCTGTGTTGAATTTATACTTCTCTTCACCGGTCTTAGCGTCAAAGCCTTTCAGGTATCCCTCCGGTGTACCGATAAATACCAGATTACCTGCGGTGCTGAGTACGCCACCCCAGAGAGGAGCATAGTTCTCGTAACGCCACACCTCTTTGCCGGTTTTCGGATCCATCGCGCGCAGTACGCCGATATAGTCATCATTGGTTGGCTTGATCGTAAATCCGGCACCCAGGTAAGCAGCGCCCTTCTTATAGGCGGTTGGTTCGTTCCAGATATCCATCTCCCACTCGTTAGATGGGACATAGAAGAGTTCGGTTTTTTGGTTGTAGCCGATAGGCATCCAGTTTTTACCACCGAGGAACGAAGGTGCTGCTACAACAGTTGCGCCTTTTTTACCGTCAGTTGATTCAGTCGGGTTGCCCGGACGGTTTGCATCGTCATAGATTGGACGGCCGTTAGCATCCAGTCCTTTAGCCCAGGTGATCTTGTCTACGAATGGGAAGCCGCGAATGAAGTCACCATTTTCACGGTTCAGGACATACATGAAACCGTTACGGTCAGCAGTTGCAGCTGCTTTTACTGTTTTGCCGCCTTCCTGCAGGTCGAAAGAGACCAGCTCATTTACGCCATCGTAGTCCCAGCCGTCGTGCGGGGTCGTCTGGAAGTGCCATACGATCTTACCGGTATCAGGGTTGATCGCCAGACGGGAAGAGGAGAACAGATTGTCACCAGGACGCAGGTGAGAGTTCCAAGGTGCGGGGTTACCCGTACCGAAGAACAGCAGATTGGTTTCAGCATCGTAAGTTCCGCCCAGCCAAGTCGCTGCACCGCCGCTTTTCCACATATCGCCAGGCCAGGTTTTGCCTGCCTCGCCACCGGAGATGCCGTTCTCCGTCTTCTGTCCATCTTTCCAGATGTAACCCATATGACCTTCAACGGTTGGACGAGTCCAGACCAGTGCGCCGGTTTTAGCATCATAAGCTTCAACCTTACCAACGATACCGAACTCACCACCGGAAACCCCGGTAATGACCTTACCGTTTACAACGATTGGAGCTGCAGTGATGGAGTAACCGGCCTGATAGTCTTCGACAGTTTTTTTCCATACAACCTTACCGGTTTTCTGGTCCAGGGCGACCAGTTTTGCATCCAGTGTGCCAAAGATAACGAGATCACCATAAAGCGATACACCACGGTTGATTACGTCACAGCAGGGCATGATGCCATCGGGTAGACGGGCGTTGTACTCCCAAAGCTCTTCACCGGTTTTTACATCGATAGCGAATACACGTGAGTAGGAGGCGGTAACATACATTACGCCATCCTTGACCATCGGCTGCGATTCTTGACCGCGCTGTTTTTCGCCACCGAATGAGAACGCCCAGACAGGTTGTATCTTGCTAACGGTGTCGGTGTTGATCATGTCGAGAGGGCTATAACGCTGACCTTGAAGGCCGAGGCCGTTAGTGACAACGTCGTTGGTTGTCATACTGTCGTTCAGAATATCTTCATCGGTAACTGAAGCTTGAGTGCTACCGGCTACCAATACAGCCGCAGTAAGCGCGCTGAGGGCGAAAGTTTTCGCTTGTCCGAATGTTTTCATCACTGGTTCCTTTGTGTTTTTATGCAGTGTCGTAAACGGGCAGTTGTCCGGATACTGATCTCTATTTTTGTGTGGCTATCGATTTGCAACAATTAAACGGGCGAACAAGATTTCTACTTACTTGGTAGTACTACTTCGCTGAAAACAGGGTCTCTTCATAAGTTGGATAGAGGTGAGTAACCGTGCGAGTGAGTTCATAGCGACTCATCGCAATGTCGCTGAAACGATCCGGGATTGGCTGTCTGATCACCTCATTCATGGTGAGCCCCTGTGTAGCGCTTTCGCTTAGCAGTTTGTTCAGCCAGTTGAGGTAATCGGTCATTTGAGCCAGTGCTATATCTTTAGCCACAGCTGGTCCATGGCCGGGCACCAGCAGGTCAAAATCTAGTGCTTTTAACCGTTCAATATCCTGACGCCAAACGGCTAGTCCTGGTGTATGGGGTGTTGCCAGCGCCCGCTGGTAGAACACGATATCTGAGGTGAACAGCGTCCGGGTCTGATGATCCATCAGTAGCAGATCTGAACTGGTATGACCGCGCAATGCAATCAGTTCAAACCGGTCGGTGTCCGGGAACAGAGGTCCCGCCTTTGCTTCCCGGTTGGGGAGACTGATCTCGGTATCGCGCATCCAGTCTCCGACCAATTGATAGAGGTTTTCGGCGAAGCTGCCGCCTTCGGTTCGCAGAAGCTCTGTTGTGCGAGGTAGCGCCCAGACGCTGATGCCGGCGAATGCCTGAGTTCCAAGCGCATGGTCAGGATGGTGATGGCTGATCAGAAGATCGGTTGCGGGTCTGCCGAACTGGTTTTTAATCAGACGAAACAGTTGATCGCCGTACCGCTTTGATGGCCCGCTGTCGATAACCAGGATGTGATTTCCGGCATTGATGAATGCGACATTAGCGATAGCGCCGCCGTTTTCGGTCGAAAAGTTTTCCCGCGCGCCCTCGATAAAGTAGGTATTTTTAGCGACCTCTATCGGATTGATCGGGTAGCTCTTCTCACCGGCACAGACGCCACATGAGACGCCTAGCAGGCTGAAGGTAAGTGTGGCTCGCTTAAAGAGCTGCCTCGAAAATATTCCCGCCATTGTCACGCATCCAGAGTCTGTATTTGCTGTTTTTATTGTTAAATTCGAATGTGAAAACCGGGTTTTCACTAATCGGAGGGGAGAGTTCCATGCGTGCTTTGCTATCACCTTTAGCATCGCGTATCTCCAGGTTCTCGATATAAAACTCAGGGATAGCGTTAACCAGCCCGGTATCCATAGGGTGAATGACTTTAAAGCGATAGCGGTTACCTGTTGCTCGGGTGAATTGGGCAGATTCAATCTCTCCCAGATGGCGCTCCCAGTATGGATTGGTGGTAGCCATTGTCGGCGCCGTGCAACCACCTCCCTGAGCGTCAATCTCCTGATAGCCAACGTGCCATAGACCATCGGAGGTCTGAACTGCAGCCCGTATGGGGGTGCCCTGCTGTACCCTGATTCGGAGTGAAACTTTTGGAATAACTTCCGGGTGAGGGTAGAAAGTAAATATATGCTGGATCGGATTGAGGTCGGTCCAGGCAACGATTCTGGATACATCGCCTGCAAAAGCAGTAGCATCAACAGTTATCGGTACCTGTGTAGGGTCTTCTGCAAAATCGGGTGCGTCTATCCGTACCCGGTCATCAAACAGGTAGTCAGCCTGTCCGATAAATTTGGGAGCCAGATAATCCCACATCGGCGAACCCAGCGGGTCAGCGGGTCTGTCGGCGAAAACTGAACTGCTGAGCAGTGACAGTAGCAGGGTTAAACAAAGGCTATCGCACGTCCTGATAGTATCCCGGTAATTCATACCTTAATCCCAAGTTTTGAAAGATCTTGTCCATCTCTCCGCTATGGATCAGCCTGTCGACTGCATAGGCGATCTCATTACCGAGTTGCCGGTCTGACTGACGAATTGCCATGCCGATATCCCACTTCTGTTTGCCAATCATCGGAAAGCCATTTTCACCCAGCTTCAGGCGAGGTTCGTTGAACTGAGTTAGCCAGTAATCCGCTTCAGAGCGCATCGACATGACACCGGTAACCTCGGCATTGCGTAGTGCCTGATATGCTTCTGCCGGCTTCATGTAGTGTTTGGTCTGATTGCGAATCCGTCCATTGAAGGCGGAGCTGAGATAGAAGTCAGGCAGGCTGTCGATCTCAACGCCAATGGGGTGATACTGAAATTTGGCGACGGTCGAGACCTTCTCTATTCGGTCCGAGTCAAAGGCGATCTGCCAGGTTTCCCGCTGATAAGGGCCGAACATCACAACTTGTTCGTTAACAAGTTGTCCTGTTGAATCACGCATATACGAGTAGTTGCGATCGTAGGGCACACGCATCATTACATCGGCCAGAGTTTTCTGCGCGAGTGGGTTCTCTTCATCCTTGTCGAAACGGCTCCCCCTCCAGACGTTGTTTCTGAGATCATCACCAAGATTTTCGCCGGGGGTGATCCAGTGAGGCTCGAAACGTACGCCTAGATACTCTGCGATCCGCTTGCCAATCTCTACATCGATCCCTTTGGCCTTTCCGTTTTCGATAAAGGAGTAGGGGGGGAAATCTTTATAGAAACCGACACGAATATAGCCGCTGTCGATAAGGTCGTCGTATTCCCGTGCAGGGGCACTGGTGCTGCTCAGTGCGAGCAGTACCAGTATCAGCCAGGAGAGAAGTTTATTTTTCAACATAGAGTGTCAGGATGTAGGTTCGAATTGCCCAGAGAGCTTCCTGACTCAGGTAGTCTGCCATTTTCGGCATGTAGACACGGCCATCTCGAACCGCACCATTTCTGACACGCTCCTTGAACCATTCGTCTCCGTCATAACCCGATTCGAGATAGCGCAGATCGGGTGCGATACCACCAGAGATCGCTTCCAGACCGTGGCAGCGCGCACAGTTCTGGTTATACGCAGAAGAACCTATCTTTACGGCCTCATCATGTGCGGTTGATCCTTCGCCGTAAGGGTTGGTCTCTTCCCACTCCTCACCTAGCGGAGGGAGCGTAGAAACGTCGACGTTCTGTGGCGTCACGTCGCCGTGTGCCATCGCCTGGATACTTAGCGTGCTGACAAGCAAGGCTGTGGCTGCTGTAAGTGCTGTGCATTGAGTGATATTTTTCATTATTTTGTCCTCGACGTTTTTAACCGGATCTGCACCCTGAAGAGCTGTTTCAGGGTTTGTTGCTAACATCCTCGGTCAAACCGCTATCGCTGAGAATCGTACTTTGGCGCTTCTCATCTAGTACTCTGGTAGGAGTCCTATCCGACGATAACCTGGTCAGTATTTCCAACCGTTTAAACTCTGCTGATGCAACAGATACCGAGGTATTTGTCGGGCAAAAGCTGAGTCGGCTTGGGCTGATCCGATAAATATTCGCGCTACCGGGCTTCGTTGAATATGGGTGAAGAGTAGTAATTGTTTAGTACTGAAGAACGATTTTTAGATGAGATGGGAGGGATTAGTCTTATTCCTCCATTCCCCATAGATAAAGTCGCTTTGAAGGTGGGTGAGGTGATTACTATAAAAAACATACTAACGGCGATGATCGCCTCGTTGGCTCTGATTTCCGGAAATGTATCAGCTGAGTTACAGGTCGATTTTCTCTATCTCTCAGAGATTCGCGATCAGGGGCCTGTGCTGTCCAATATCCTTCCGCCTCCTGCAGATCAGGGAATACGGGGAGCTGAACTGGCTGTTAATGACAGCAACACGACAGGTCGCTTTCTTAAGCACAGCTATTCATTAACTGAAAAATCTTCACAGGATGCCGGGCAGCTTATTGATGCTGCCAGTGAGGCTTACAAAAGCGGCAACCGCTTTTTTCTGGTCGATGGTTCATCAGCACTGTTAACTCAATTAGCGGAAACGTTGCCCGAAGATGCACTGCTGTTTAATGCATCTAACCCTGATGATCAGCTCAGAACGCAGGAGTGCCACGCTTCGGTGTTTCATACGTCGCCCAGTCGCGCGATGCTGACCGATGCGCTGGCGCAGTGGATCAAGGCACGCAAACTTAAAAAGGTGCTGCTGATACGTGGCGAAGCTGATGCAGATATTAAGTATACCGATGCATTTAAACGCGCGGCCAAACGCTTCGGCCTGAAACTCGTTGATGAGCTGGTCTGGAACTTTGACACAGATCTGAGACGCGCTGCGCAGCGTGAATTACCGCTTTTTACCCAGACCGATGAATACGATCTTGTTGTGGTTGCTGATGAGGCCGGCGACTTTGGTGAGTATGTGCCATTCAATACCTGGTATCCGCGGCCGGTTGCTGGTACTCAGGGGCTGACGCCCGTTGCTTGGCATCGTGTGGTAGAGCAGTGGGGCGCGGCACAGTTACAAAGTCGTTTTGAACAACTCGCCGGGCGCTGGATGAACTCCGTTGACTATGCTGCCTGGCTGGCAGTACGAGCCGTTTCTGAATCGGTAACCCGCACGACTACGAACGACTCGCTGATACTGCGTGATTATCTGCTATCGGATACGTATCAACTTGCTGCATTTAAAGGTCGCAAGCTGACTTTTAGAGGTTGGAATCACCAACTACGCCAACCTATCCCGATTGTCCATCCACGCGCGCTGGTTTCCCTGTCGCCTCAGGAGGGCTTTCTACACCCGGTCAATGAACTGGATACTCTTGGATTTGATCGTCCTGAGAGTCGCTGTGCATTGGATAAAAACTAGGATGTTTTAAGATGAAGAAGATGCTACTGGCTGCGATGATCGTGGCGCCTGTGATCTCCAATGCTGCAGAGCTGGCTTATATCTCAAATGAGAAGGATGACAGTATTTCAGTGATCAATGTCGATACGCTGAAGGTTCAGGAGACCTTTGGTGTAGGTGAGCGCCCACGTGGAATCCTGATGAATAAGGATCGTACCCGTCTCTACATCTGTGCATCCGACTCAGATACGGTTCAGGTCTACGATCTGGCGACCCATAAGATCATCAAAAACCTTCCTTCGGGTGAAGATCCTGAGCAGTTTGCGTTGCACCCCGATGATCGTCAGCTCTATATCGCCAACGAAAATGATGCTGTAGTGACTATAGTCGATACGGAAACCAATGAGGTTCTGTCTCAGATTGATGTCGGCGTAGAGCCAGAAGGGATGGCAGTGAGCCCGGATGGTGCGATCGCGATCGCGACTAGTGAAACAACCAATATGCTGCATTGGATAGATACCAAATCACACCAGCTAGTGGATAACACACTGGTGGATCAGCGTCCCCGTCATGTTGAGTTCACAAAAGATGGCCGTTATGTCTGGGCAAGTTCCGAGATCGGTGGAACAGTTTCTGTGGTTGACGTCGCTACACGTCAGATAGCACATAAACTGAATTTTAAAATTCGTGGTGTTCACTCTGATCGTATTCAGCCGGTCGGAATTAAGCTGTCGTCTGATGGGCGTTATGCCTATGTCGCACTGGGGCCTGCGAACCATATCGCAGTGGTTAATGCACAAACCTTTGAGGTTGAGGATTACATACTGGTCGGGCGTCGAGTCTGGCATATGGATCTGAATGCTGATGAGTCACTGTTACTGACGACGAATGGAATCAGTGGCGATGTTTCGGTTATCGATACTCAGAAGCGTCGGGCGATCAAGACAATCAAGGTTGGACGTTATCCCTGGGGGATACGTATTCTGAAAACCGAAAGCTGAGACGGAACAATGACTGAGCAGAGCTCATTGCGGGCGCAGAATCTGGGGTTCCGGTACGGACAGCGCACAGCGCTTGATTCAGTATCGCTCAGCCTGTTGCCCGGACAGTTTCACGTGCTGCTCGGACCGAACGGCGCCGGTAAATCGACGCTTTTCGGAATGCTTACGGGCTTGCTGAGTATTCAGCAGGGGAGTCTGGAGATTGGTGATCAGGATCTGTCGAAAAATCGAGTGGCCTTGCTCCGGCGTACGGGCGTTGTGTTTCAGCAGAGTGCGCTGGATCTTGATCTGAGTATTCGCCAGAACCTGAGTTATCACGCATCGCTTCATGGCTTGTCACCTAAAGAGGCTAAATTAAAGATAGATCTCGAGCTGGATCGGTTTGAGCTGTCGCACCGGGGGGATGAGAGTATCCGGCAGTTGAATGGTGGGCACCGACGTCGGGTCGAGCTGGCTCGGGCGCTTTTGCATTCGCCAGAGTTTTTGCTACTGGATGAGCCCACTGTAGGGCTTGATTCCCAGACGCGTCAACGCCTGAATAAGGTTGTCAGGCAGCGCTGTGCAACCGATGGTGTTGCCGTTCTCTGGGCGACCCATCTGATGGAGGAGGTCGATATCGAAGATCAGATATCGCTGATCAACAGTGGTGAGATGATATTCCAGGGAAGCACCAGTGAGATGCTTAAGCGAGCAGATCGGAATTCGGTAGCTGAAGCATTTAATCAGTTAACCGGTTTTGAGCAGGAGGGTTGATAATGGGGTTGGCTCAGTACCATTCAACTTTCAACGGTATTCTGCGTCGTGAGTTTCTGCGTTTTATGCAGCAGCGTACCCGGTTCCTCAGTGCGCTGGTGCGTCCGTTGCTCTGGCTGCTGGTGTTTGCTGCAGGTTTCCGGGCGGCGCTGGGTATAGCCATTATTGAGCCCTATGAAACCTATATTACCTACGAGGTCTATATCGCTCCCGGATTGTGCTGCATGATCCTGCTGTTTAACGGAATGCAGGGGAGTTTGGCGATGGTTTATGACCGGGAGATGGGTAGTATGAAAGTGTTGCTGATGAGCCCTTTACCGCGTCCCTTCCTGCTGTTGTCCAAAATGGTATCCACGGCAGTTATTTCGTTGCTTCAGGTCTATGCGTTTCTGCTGATTTCCCGTCTGGTGGATGTTTTTCCTCCGGTGATGGGGTATCTGGCGGTATTGCCAGCACTGTTTCTTGTTGCGCTCTTACTGAGTGCGATAGGGCTTTTCCTGTCGAATCTGATTCGTCAGCTGGAAAATTTTGCGGGTGTTATGAACTTTGTGATTTTTCCAATGTTTTTTCTGTCATCGGCGCTCTATCCCTTATGGAAAATGCAGGAGTCCAGCGAGCTTCTCTATTGGATTTGCCTGTTTAATCCGTTTACTCATGCAGTTGAGCTGGTCAGGCATTCGCTCTATCTGAGCTGGAACAGTTCAGAGCTTGGCTGGACGCTTGCCGCGACTCTGATTTCAACTCTGTTGGGTGTGCTCAGTTTTAAGCCAAACCGAGCCAGTTGATTCCGGAAGTAACCGAATCCTTTTGGTTTTTTGTCACGACCCCTTCGGAATCGATCCTACATGGGTTTGAATCATCTTGTAGATACCATCCGCGAAGCGGGCGGTGACCCTTAGAGAACTTAATCTCCAGCGGTGGATAAAAATCAGTACTTTAGAACTAGATAAATAACGCCTAGGTTGGATGGTCTTAAGTTCTGTCAGGTCATTTAATGGAGATGAATTTAAGGAAATATTCAGATGAGAGTGAAGTTGTGGCATAAGCCTTTTTCTATCACGCTATTACTTTGGATTTCAGTAATGCTGGCTTTTCCCGAAGCGATGGCGGTCGAGGCGTACTTTAATGATGCGGGGTATCGCCAGTCACTGATGCGCTCTCCTACTCCAGAGAGTGTGGCTGGTGCAGAAACACTGGATCCTGAAGCCCTGCAGAGGTTAATCAGCTCAGAGCCGATGCTACTTCTGATTGATGTTCTGCCGCTGCTCTGGCGTGGTATCTTTATAGAAACCGACGCACATCTGAATATTCCGGGAAGCCACTGGCTACCAAATGTAGGTAAGGCCGAGCTGGATCAAAACTGGCAGTCCTATCTGGAGAATACACTGTACCGCCTTACACGCGGCGACGCACTCAGGCCGATGGTGATCTACTGTAAAGCGGATTGCTGGCACTCCTGGAATGCCGCGAAGCGGATAGTATCGCTTGGGTATAAACGGGTTTACTGGTACCCCCTGGGAGTAGAGGGCTGGTCAGAGTCGGGTCAGGATCTGGTGACAGCGCATCCGGAACCTGTCGGCCAAAGTGAGTAATAACTAAAAGCAAGAGAGGCTCATCGTGTACAAAATTCTGATTGCTGATGATCATCCACTGTTTCGTGAAGCGATTACGAGTGTTGTTCAATCCTCATTTGAGGGTGCGCTAACACTCGAGTGTGAGTCTCTGGATGAAGCGGTTGAGATTGCTCAGGTTGAGGAGGATCTGGATCTGATCCTGCTGGATCTGAATATGCCGGGTATGGATGGTCTGAACGGTCTGATGAAGATCCGCAATGAAATGCCGCTGATTCCTGTCGTCATTGTTTCAGCAGAAGAGGATAAGGAGATTGTTCTTCAGGCGATTACCTATGGTGCGATCGGGTTTATCACCAAATCGAGCCCGCGTGCCAAAATGGCGGAGGCGCTGCAGCAGATTCTGAGCGGTAATGTCTACCTGCCTTCGGATATTATTCGGGCAGGCGGTACACCGACCTCGTCGAAACGCTCCAACCGTACTGAAGAGGGGATTACCTCTGAGATGCTTGAGTCTCTGACACGCCGTCAGCTTAAAGTGCTCGAGCGCATGGCGATGGGTGAGTCGAACAAGCAGATCGCGTATAACCTGAGTATTGCCGAGACAACAGTTAAAGCGCATGTGTCAGCGATTCTGCGTAAACTGAATGTGCATAACCGTATTCAGGCGGTACTGAACGCCGGTAATATCGATTTCAGCCAGTATATTAAGCGTTAGACAGCAGGTGCGCGAGTAGCGTTTTGAGCTTTAACGGTTTCACTGGCTTGTTCATCAACTGATAACCCCGGTTACGAATCGCCTGATTTACATCCTTAGAGTAGTTGGCTGTGATCATCAAAACGGGGAGTTCAGTTTCCCGCTGACCGACCAGTGCTTCGGCTGCATCAATTCCCAGCTCGTCATTATCCAGATGGTAGTCGACGATCAACAGATCGACCCGGTCCTTTGCCAGATCCACCTGAGGTTTCAGTGCTTCCAGTGAAGGTGCGCTGATCAGTTCACAACCCCAGCCGCTGAGCAGATCGCTCATCGCCGTACAGATCGCCTGATCATTGTCGATCAGCCAGATTATGGCGCCATCCAGCTGGTTATTAAGTGAATTTGACATCAGTTGGCTGACATCGGTGAAGGCAGTTTCAGTTGCCTCAACGATCGGCACGCTGACGCTGAACATTGAGCCCCGCCCGAGACGTGAGTTAACCTCAACCGGATGATTCAGTACGCGGGACAGCTTATCAACAATTGCCAGCCCCAATCCTAAACCACGATCGCTCTTATGTTTCATCCCTTCAAGTCGCTTGAACTCCTGAAAGATCAGCTCCTTATATTCATAATCAATCCCTGGGCCCGAATCCCAGAAGGCGGCCATCGCGCTCTCGGGTGCGCAGCAGGATACCTCCTGAATTGGTATAGCGCACCGCATTGGTTAGTAGATTACGCAGAATGCGAGCAAGAAGCTGAGAGTCAGATTCGATAAGGGTATCAGTTTCGCGATAATCAAACTCCAGTGACTGTGAGCGGGCGATTTCGCGAAACTCGACGGCGAGGTTATCAAGCAGACGTTTGGCTGGAAACTGGGTGGGTTCGGCGTGAACCACACCAGCATCCAGTTTCGAGATATCAACCAGCGTGCGCAGCAGGTTTTCGACATCATCGAGTGACGAGCTGATTGAACTCGCAAGACGAATAACCTGAGGATTAATGGCTTTCTCTTCAAGAGATGCAGTGAATAGCCGTGCGGCATTAAGAGGTTGCAACAGGTCATGGCTAACCGCGGCCAGAAACTTGGTCTTCGACAGGTTTGCTCGCTCTGCTTCCCGATTGGCGACCTCAAGTTCTCTGTTGAGCTGGGTCAGCTCGGCGGTACGTTCATTAACCCGCGCTTCCAGTTGAGCAGCGTGCTGATGGCGTTCAGTGATATCGCGGTTCATCACGAAGAAACCATCGGGGCGCCCCTGTGAATCGATATTAGCCACATAGGCTTTCAGCAGGTAACGCTGCTCACCGACCGCATTGTGTTCCCAGCTTTCAAATGTCAGGTTCTCGCCTTCAAGCGCCCGTCGGATCATCAGCCTCGATGAGGTAAAAGAATCGCTGGATGAGATATCATCGATAGACACGCCAATCAGTTCATCCGGTTCGGCACCGAGCCAGATTTCGTA
>JBFEXW010000003.1:0-27947 GCA_041562495.1 Marinobacterium sp.
ATAACCGGAAACAGCCGTTCTCCTTAGCATACAGACATGTGCACCACAGCCCAGTTCCTGACCGAGATCCTCAACAATACTGCGAATATAGGTACCTTTTGAGCAGTGAATTTCAAGATCGATCTCATCCTCTCTGAGATCCAGAAGTTTAATCTCAAAGATATGCACCTGACGCGGCTTAACCTCGACCTTTTCACCTTTTCGGGCGAGCTTATAGAGTGGCTGTCCCTGATATTTAAGCGCCGAAAACATCGACGGTACCTGCTCAATATCACCGAGGAACTTCACTTGGAGCAGTGTGCGTAGCGCATCAGCGTCAAGCGGTGGAATAGGCCGGGTTTCAATAACCTCGCCATCCGCATCACTGGAATCAGTACGCACTCCCAGTTTAGCCGTGGTGATATAGCGTTTATCTGAATCAAGCAGAAACTGGGAAAATTTGGTTGCTTCGCCAAGGCAGATCGGTAATAAGCCTGTAGCCAGCGGATCCAGCGCACCGGTATGCCCAGCCTTAGCCGCATCATAGATCCGTTTTACCCGCTGCAGGGCTGCGTTTGAACTCAGTCCCTGTGGCTTATCAAGTAAAAAGACGCCGTCGATGCGGCGTCCTTTTTGTCTACGACCCATGATTAGTCTCCAGAGCCGTTTTCGTCTTCAAGTCGGCGGGCACGCTCAATCAGACTGGTCAGATGACGACCTCGCTCAACACTCTCATCATAATGAAAGCGCAATTGCGGCATCACTCGCAGTTTAATTCCGCGAGCCAGTTCGGCGCGCAGAAAACCAGCAGCATTATTCAATACCGACAGGCTATCTTTAAGGGCTTCAGCTTCATCCTTACCACCCAGCGGAAGGACAGTGATGTAGACATCGGCATAACCCAGATCCTTGGCGACCTTCACATGATTGATGGTCACCATGCCAAGACGTGGGTCTTTAATTTCCCGCTGGATAAGGGAGGCCAGATCACGCTGCATCTGGTCTCCCACCCGGTCGGTGCGTTTAAAATCGCGCGCCATAGTACCTCTTAAATAGTTCTCTGAACTTCAACAGTGTCGTAAACCTCTATCTGGTCGCCGACTTTAACATCGTTGTAGTTCTTCACGCCGATACCACACTCCATGCCATTACGCACTTCAGCAACAGCATCCTTAAAGCGACGCAGCGACTCCAGCTCACCTTCGTAGATAACCACGTTATCACGTAGTACGCGGATACGCTTGTTACGGTAAACCGTACCCTCAGTCACCATACAGCCGGCAATTGCACCGATCTTAGGTGCACGGAACACATCACGTACTTCAGCAACACCCACAATCTCCTCTTTGAACTCAGGAGAGAGCAGACCGCTCATCGCAGCCTTAACATCATCAATGATGTCGTAGATAACACTGTAGTAGCGAAGCTCAATCTCTTCACGTTCAACAATCGCACGCGCCTGTGCATCTGCACGAACGTTGAAGCCGATCAGGATCGCTGATGATGCCAGCGCCAGGTTGGCGTCGGTTTCACCGATACCACCCACACCGCCAGAGACGATGTTCACTTTTACTTCATCAGTAGACAGATCTTCCAGTGAGTGGGTCAGTGCTTCCAGAGAACCACGGACGTCTGTCTTCAGTACGATATTGAGCGACTTAACATCACCCGCCTGCATATTGGAGAACAGGTTCTCCAGTTTCGCCTGCTGCTGACGCTGAAGTTTAACTTCACGGAATTTACCCTGACGGAACAGAGCAACTTCACGCGCTTTCTTCTCGCTTGATACTACGGTGAAATCATCACCTGCATCTGGAGTACCATCCAGACCCTGAATCTCAACAGGGATCGATGGACCCGCTGCTGCCAGCGGATCGCCATTTTCATCAAGCATCGCACGGACACGACCGTAATGCAGACCAGCCAGTACGATATCACCTTTCTTCAGCGTACCATTCTGTACCAACAGTGTTGCAACAGGACCGCGCCCTTTATCCAGACGTGACTCAACAACAACACCCTGACCCGGCGCATCACGTACCGCCGTCAGCTCAAGCATTTCAGACTGCAGCAGAACCGCTTCAATCAGCTCATCGATACCCTGGCCGGTTTTAGCCGATACGGAACAGAACTGCACATCACCACCCCAGTCTTCCGGGATAACATCACGCTGAGCGAGTTCGTTTTTAACGCGATCGGGATCTGCATCCTCTTTATCGACCTTGTTAACCGCTACTACCAGAGGCACACCTGCCGCCTTGGCGTGCTGGACAGCCTCTTCAGTCTGAGGCATGACACCATCATCTGCTGCCACAACAAGAATAACGATATCTGTCAGTGATGCACCACGTGCACGCATTGCTGTGAATGCCGCGTGTCCCGGTGTATCCAGGAAGGTCACCATGCCGTTATCGGTTTCCACATGGTAGGCACCGATATGCTGGGTAATTCCACCCGACTCGCCAGCGGCAACACGGGTACGACGAATATAGTCGAGAAGCGAGGTCTTACCGTGGTCAACGTGACCCATAACAGTAACAACCGGCGCACGTGTTTCGTGCTCACCCGCATGCGCAGCGACCGCTTCGAGCAGTTCATCCTCGATCGCGTTCGCCTGCATTGGAATTGCTTTATGACCCATCTCTTCAACAATAAGGATCGCTGTATCCTGGTCGATAGGCTGGTTGATGGTTGCCATTGCTCCCATCTTAAACATCACCTTGATCACTTCTGCCGCTTTAATCGACATCTTCTTGGCCAACTCTGCCACAGTGAGACTTTCAGGAATGCTTACCTCATGCACGACTGGCGCTGTAGGCTTCTCGAAACCGTGCTGATTAGCCGATGCATGCCCTATGTGATGACGACGAGTGTTCTTTCCGCCCTTAGCATTTCGAGAGTCATCACGCCCTTTGGTACGACGCCCCTCACCTCGCTCAGCTCGCTCGTTGCGACGATTATCACGCTCTTTGCGCTTACGACGCGGATCATCAGACTGTGATTCAGTCTTCGCTTCAGTTTTCTGCTCAGTAGCGGCAGGTTTAGCAGGCTGCTCTTTCCCTTCAGCTTTAACCTCCTGCTTAACCTCAGGCTCAGCTTGCTTAACAGTCTCAGTAGCTTTCTCTGCCTTCTGTTCTGCTGGCGCTGCTTCTGCTACAGACTCTGCAGCCTGATCTTCGGGTTGCGCAGCCGCTACTTCCGTAACAGGTGCTTCAGCGACCTGTTCTACTGTCGCAGGAGCCTCTTCAACCAGAGCCGTCTCTTCAATCTCTGGAGCCTCTAACTGAGGCTGCTCATCGAGTTCACTGCGTTTAACGTAGGTACGCTTTTTACGAACCTCAACGTTAACAGTCTTACGCTTACCAGACGCACCAGACACTTTAAGTGTCGAGGTCGTTTTGCGTTTCAATGTAATCTTTTTAGGTTCTCCGACCTCAGCGCTATCACCATGGCTACGCTTAAGGTGAGCCAAAAGCTGCTGCTTTTCGCTCTCAGTGACGGTGGATTCAACGCCTTTACCGTTGATTCCCGCTTCCTGCATCTGAGTTAACAAACGCTCAACGGATACACCAACCACATCGGCAAACTGTTTAATAGTGGTCTCTGCCATCAGGGGTTTCTCCTCTTCCGTTGTCTCTTACTGCTCTTCAAACCAAGGGGCGCGGGCTGTCATGATCAGCTCTCCAGCGCGCTCTTCGGTCATACCTTCAACATCAAGCAGCTCTTCAATTGACTGTTCAGCCAGATCTTCCATCGTCTGAATGCCGCGAGCAGCAAGCAGGTAGGCCAGATGCTTATCCATGCCATCCATAGTCAGCAGATCTTCCGCCGGCTCTACATCACCCAGTTGTTCTTCACTTGCGATCGCCATATTCAGCAGTGCATCTTTCGCACGCTGACGCAGAGCTTCAACGATCGCTTCGTCAAACTCTTCGATCTCCAGCATCTCGTTAACCGGAACGTAAGCAACCTCTTCAAGCGTGGTAAAACCTTCAGCAACCAGCAGTTCAGCAAGGTCGGCATCAACATCAAGGTGTTGTTCAAACAGCTCGATCGTTTTACCCACTTCAGATTCATGCTTCTCTGACGCCTCAACTTCACTCATTACATTGAGCTCCCAGCCGGTCAGTTCAGAGGCAAGACGTACATTCTGTCCGCTACGGCCAATCGCCATCGCCAGAGCTTCCTCAGCAACAGCCACATCCATCGAGTGAGTTTCTTCATCAATGATGATGGATGCCACTTCAGCTGGAGACATCGCGTTGATAACAAGTTGCGCTGGGTTATCATCCCAGAGCACGATATCGACACGCTCGCCGCCAAGTTCGTTAGATACTGCCTGGACTCGTGCTCCACGCATACCGACACAGGCACCAACAGGATCAAGACGACCATCGTTGGTTTTGACTGCAATCTTGGCACGTGCACCTGGGTCACGTGAGGCTGCGCGAATCTCGATCATCTCTTCAGCGATCTCAGGCACCTCTATGCGGAACAGTTCGATCAGCATCTCTGGCGAAGTACGGCTCAGCACTAGTTGAGGACCGCGTCCCTCTGAACGAATTTCCTGCAGTACTGCACGAACACGCTCACCCATGCGGAATACCTCACGTGGCAGCAGATTTTCACGTGGCAGCATCGCTTCGGCGTTGTTACCCAGATCTACAATAACGTTGTCACGTGTCACTTTTTTAACAGTACCGGCGATCAGTTCACCCTGACGATCCGAATACTGTTCAACGACCTTAGCGCGTTCAGCTTCACGTACTTTCTGTACGATAACCTGCTTTGCGGTCTGCGCAGCGATTCGGCCAAACTTAACCGATTCAACCTGCTCTTCATGGATATCGCCCGGCTGAAGGTTTGTATCGATCTCAGCCGTTTCTTCCATTGTAAGCTCGGTACCCAGAGCAGGAACAGCGTCATTATCAACAACCAGCCAGCGACGGAAAGTTTCATAATCACCCGTCGTCGGGTCGATCGTTACACGGATATCCGCTTCCTCGTCATAGCGCTTCTTCGTAGCGGTTGCCAAAGCAACTTCAATCGCTTCAAAGATGACCGACTTGGGCACATCCTTCTCATTAGAAACCGCTTCGGCTACCAACAGGATCTCTTTGTTCATAATCTTTTCTCGCTCCTAGAATTCAAAGCGCTATTTGAACTGAGGTACCACATTCGCTCGCTCGATCAGCTCATGCGGTAACAAATACTCTTCATTATCGACGACGAGCAGAACTTCATCTCCCTCAACGCCGTTTAATATGCCTTTAAACTTACGACGCCCCTCAAACGGCATGCGTAAACGAAGCTGGACCACGTGCCCGGCATAGGCCGAAAACTGCTCCAGTGTATAAAGAGGACGATCCATCCCAGGCGATGAGACCTCCAGGTTGTACTGTTCGGTAATTGGATCCTCAACATCCAGCACACCGCTCACCTGATGACTCACGCGCGCGCAATCATCGACACTGACCCCATCAGGCCCATCTATATAGATCCGCAACAGGCTGTTTTTACCTGCGGAGGTATATTCAATTCCCCAGAGTTCCAGACCAAGCCCCTGTACAACGGGTTCGATCAACTCCTGCAACAGCTTAAGCTTTGCTGACACTACTCACCTTTGAACTAAAACAAAAAATGGGTCACGAGGACCCATTTCTGACAAACTCCACCACCCCAGAGGCCTGTGAAGTCGCGATCTGTTGAGAGCCCTAAAGCTCCCGTCAGGTACGAAAAAGCCCCACTAATGGGGCTTCTACCAACTCGGTGGTAGCGGGGGCCGGATTTGAACCAACGACCTTCGGGTTATGAGCCCGACGAGCTACCAGACTGCTCCACCCCGCATCAGAAACAGGCCAGAATTTTACGCTGAACCTGTACGCTTTACAACTTTGGTGCCCAAGGCCGGACTCGAACCGGCACGTCCTAGGGACACTACCCCCTCAAGATAGCGTGTCTACCAATTCCACCACTTGGGCTAAACTTTTACTTCCCTACTGTTGGTATGTCTGAATTACCATCAGTAGCTGACTGCGTATCAGTTGCAGGAAGTTCTGGTTCCTGCTTAGCAGCCTGCTGCTCAACGACTGCAGCCGCCGGGATACCTGCTTCACCAATGTTCTCTGCCTGATTCTTAGCAAATATCGCCAAAACAAAGCTAGTTACAAAGATGCCCGCTGCCAGAACTGCAGTAACACGTCCAAGAACGCTACCACTTCCCCGACTACCAAACACAGTCTGTGACGCACCACCACCGAAAGACGCACCCGCTTCCGCACCCTTACCTTGCTGTAAGAGAACAAGAGCGATTATTCCTACTGCCAGCAGGACGTGTACGATCAGTATTAGTGTTTCCATCTCGCCTTATGCTTGATCTTCGTTCGCAGATACCGACCCGGATGCTTTTCAAAGCACTCCAGATCTCAAAGAGGCGCGAATATTACCCTAGCAATATTCAACTTACAAGCTGCTGCAGAACATTTTCGACTTTTAGTGCCAGGTTTTTACACACTTGATCAACCTTAGCCGCGTCAATGCCTTCAACCATGACACGCACCAATGGTTCGGTTCCGGACGGGCGCAACAGGACTCGTCCATCGCCGGCCAGTTCAGCCTCAGCCTCAGCAACCGCTTCATCGATCCCTGCGATGCCATCAATAGCCACACGTCTAGCCAGGCGCACATTGATAAGACTCTGTGGCAGCTTAGTCATCACCTTTTTCAACTCATGCAGTGGCTTACCTGATTCCGCTATCGCTTTCAGCACCTGTACCGCCGCAACCGTGCCGTCGCCCGTTGGGAGAATATCGCGACACACAATATGTCCCGACCCCTCACCACCAAGATTCCATCCCTGAGCAGACAACTGCTCTATAACATAACGATCCCCCACCTTCGCCCTGACAAAGGGGATGTCCATATCTTTAAGCGCCAGCTCCATTCCCAGATTGGACATCAAGGTTCCCACTACACCGCCTTTGAGCGCTCCATTCGCCCTCAGCGCCCGAGCAATAATCACCAGCAGCTCATCGCCATCAACCGTTTCACCCCTAGCATCAACCAGAATCAGACGATCAGCATCGCCATCAAGCGCAACCCCAAGATCAGCACCAACCTCAAGCACCTTTTCGCGTAACTGCCCAACCGATGTAGCACCGCAGTTCAGGTTGATATTAAGCCCATCCGGCTTCGAACCGATCTCAACCACCTCCGCACCCAACTCTGCAAACACCTTGGGTGCCACGTGGTATGCCGCTCCATTGGCACTATCAACAACCATCTTCATTCCAGACAGACTCAGCGAACCGCCCCCCGTTGCCTTACAGAACTCTATATAACGACCCTCTGCATCATTTACCCGACGAACCTTGCCAAGCTCTGCCGAGGGCACAGTACTCATCGCCAGATCCATCTGCGCTTCGATCTTCTCCTCAATCTCATCCGGCAGTTTGGTACCTTCAGCACTGAAGAACTTTATTCCGTTATCATCATAGGGGTTATGGGACGCACTAATCACGATCCCCGCATCCGCTCTGAAGGTCCGCGTCAGGTACGCTATCGCAGGGGTCGGCATAGGCCCCAACAACAGAACATCAACACCCGCCGCAGAGAGCCCTGCCTCCAGCGCTGACTCAAACATATATCCAGAGATACGAGTATCCTTACCGATCAGCACTTTGCTGCGGCCTTCGCGCGCAAAGACACGCCCGACAGCCCAGCCTAGCTTCAGCACAAAATCGGGCGTGATCGGAAATTCACCTACTCGCCCACGAATACCATCTGTTCCAAAATAACGCCGCGCCATACTAGTTTCTTACACCTTCTGAAATGATCGCTTCTGTCATGCGCACCACATCGACTGCAGCAGCAACATCATGAACCCGAATAATACGCGCACCTCGTTCAACCGCCAGTGCAACCGTTGCCAGCCCACCTGCCAGACGCTCTTCAGGTTTTTTGTTTAACACCTGACCAATCATCGTTTTGCGCGATGTACCCGATAATACAGGAACACCAAAGGATTTAAGCTCATCCATACGGTTAAGTAGCTGAAGGTTATGCTCAAGCGTTTTACCAAAGCCAAATCCAGGATCGATTATCAGGTTTTCCCGTTTAATGCCGCCTGCAACAGCACGCGTTAACTGCTGATCGAGAAAATCCTTAACTTCAGCCATCAGATCTTCATAGCTGGGGGCACGCTGCATCGTTGCGGGACTGCCCTGCATATGCATGATACAGACAGGCAGCCCGGTAGACGCCGCCGCTTCAAGTGCGCCCTCGCGTCCGAGCGAACGCACATCATTCAGGATACCCGCCCCCAGACGCGCACTCCCCAGCATCACCTCAGGGGCGCTGGTATCCACGGAGATAACGACATCCAGCTCGCTACTGATCCGCTCAACCACAGGCAAGACACGATCCATCTCCTCCTGCAGCGACACGGGCGCAGCACCCGGACGCGTTGACTCACCACCTATATCAATAATCGTTGCGCCCTCATCCAGCATACGCGCGGCATGCAACAGCGCTTTATCCAGTGATAAACGCGCATCACTGAACAGATTTCCACCATCAGAGAAGGAGTCTGGCGTGACATTCAGAATCCCCATCACCTGAGTTGTTGCGAGATCCAGCGTTTTGTTACCACAGGTCAGAAGTGCCAAATCAAATCCTCAACCGGTTACAGATCGTAAAAATAAAAAGGCCCGTCAATAACGGGCCTCATAGTTTACTGCAGATTAATGCTTGGGTGGATCCCAGGGGTTGTCAGACTTAGACTCCTGACCAGAATCATCCGATTCAGGCAGATCCCGATCAACCTCTTCGACATCAGGCACATCAGATTCACCGACATCCTGTTCAGCTTCCTCTGCAGCACTGTGTTCAGCTACAGATTCACCCTCTTCACCCTTAGCGTCTTCAGGCATATCACTCCAACCATCCGGCGGCGTAACTTCCTGACGCTCCATCAACTCATCCAGTTGCTTAGTACCAATGGTTTCGTATTTCATCAATGCTTTGGCCATCGCTTCCATGATGTCCCAGTTATCTTCCAGCGTTTTATATGCTGTCTTGTAACACTCATCGATGATGCGACGGACTTCTGAGTCGATACGCTTCTGCGTCTCTTCAGACATCGCCTTCGCCTGCTGACCCGCACCATGACCGAATGGATCACCATCCTCATCGGCATAGAGCAGCGGCCCCAACTCATCAGTCAAACCCCACTTGGTGACCATATTACGAGCCAACTGAGTCGCTTTCTGAATATCATTAGATGCACCGGTGGTTACACCCGCTTTACCCAGCGTCATCTCCTCGGCGATACGGCCACCATAGAGCGAACAGATCTGCGAGATAATCTGTTCACGGCTAAAGCTGTAACGATCCTCTTCTGGCAGGAACATGGTAACGCCCAGCGCACGACCACGCGGAATGATAGACACTTTGTAAACCGGGTCATGTGATGGCATCAGACGACCGATAATCGCGTGTCCCGATTCATGGTATGCCGTATTGAGGCGCTCTTTATATGACATCACCATCGACTTGCGCTCAGCGCCCATCATGATCTTGTCTTTAGCTTTCTCGAACTGTTCCATACCGACAGTACGGCGACTTTCACGAGCCGCGAAAAGCGCAGCCTCATTCACTAGATTAGCCAAGTCCGCACCAGAGAAGCCTGGCGTACCACGAGCAATGACCGAAGGTTCAACATCGTTCCCCAAAGGAACCTTGCGCATATGAACCTTAAGAATCTTCTCACGCCCCTGAATATCAGGCAGACCTACATGAACCTGACGGTCAAAACGACCAGGGCGGAGCAACGCCGGATCAAGCACATCAGGGCGGTTGGTTGCGGCGATAACAATAACCCCTTCGGTGCCCTCAAAGCCATCCATCTCAACCAGCAACTGGTTCAGGGTCTGTTCACGCTCGTCGTTGCCGCCGCCGAGACCTACACCACGAGAACGACCAACCGCATCAATCTCATCAATAAAGATGATGCAGGGCGCGTGTTTTTTCGCCTGATCGAACATATCACGGACACGTGACGCACCGACGCCGACGAACATCTCAACAAAGTCCGAACCAGAAATACTGAAGAAAGGAACTTTGGCTTCACCTGCGATCGCTTTCGCAAGCAGCGTTTTACCCGTACCCGGGCTACCCGCCATCAATACACCACGTGGGATATGACCGCCGAGACGCTGGAACCGTCCAGGATCACGCAGGTAATCAACCAGCTCAGAAACTTCCTCTTTGGCTTCCTCGACACCCGCCACATCAGCAAAGGTAGTTTTAATCTGATCCTCACTCATCATCCGCGCTTTGGATTTACCAAAGGACATAGGACCACCTTTACCGCCGGCTCCACCCTGCATCTGACGCATGAAGAACATAAATACCGCGATGATGACCAAAATCGGGAAGGATGCCACCAGCAACTGGCTCCAGATACTCTGCTGCTCAGGCAACTTACCCTCGACAGTCACATCGTGCTGCAGCAGATCATCAATTAATTTCGGATCAGAAAGTGCAGGTCGAACTGTTTCAAAGCGCTCGCCATTCTCCCGCACACCCTGAATGGTATAACCATCAACTATAACGCGCTGAACTCTTCCCGACTGAACTTCAGATACAAAATCTGAATAGCTCACACGGCGTGAATCAGTTTCAGTGCTGAAGTTATTAAAGATGGTTAACAGCACCGCTGCTATAACCAACCAGAGCACCAGGTTCTTTGCCATATCGTTCACTGACTTTCCTCTAACTAATGCGTATCGCCAGCTTTGGGCTTATACGCCTTTATAACCTTTACCGAGCAGATAGACTTCTCGCGATCTGGCTCTCGAAGAATCGGGTTTACGCGTCACTACCGACTTGAAACTACTGCGCATATCTGCCAGGTATTGATCAAACCCCTCACCCTGGAAGACTTTGACCAGAAAATCACCATCAGGACGCAACACCTCACGCACCAGATCCAGTGCCAGCTCAACAAGGTACATCGCCGCTGGCTGATCGGAAGAGGCATTACCACTCATATTGGGGGCCATATCGGAAATTACAAGGTCCGCAAGCTCACCACCCAAAGCATTCAGTATCTCATCGACAACTGACTCTTCCGTGAAATCCCCCTGAATAAAGCTAACACCGGCAAGCGGATCCATCGGCAGAATATCAGAAGCAACAACCCGCCCCGATTCTCCGACCACTTCCGCCGCGACCTGTGACCAACCTCCAGGCGCCGCACCAAGATCAACAACCGTCATTCCCGGCTTAATCAGATGATCCTTGTCGTTAACCTCCATCAGCTTATAGCAGGCCCGTGACCTGTAGCCATCCGACTTTGATCGTTTTACGTACTGGTCATCAAAATGCTCTTTTAACCAGCGTCCACTGCTTTTCGATCTCGCCACTCTAATTATCCGTTCGCTACTCTAGTGCTCTTAAAAGAGTTACACTTCCGTTTTATCAGGACCGCGTCCCGAATCTAAGATGGAACATTCTAATATGAGCTTAACTACCGAGCAAAAGAAACGACTGCGTTCAGTTGCACATACACTCAACCCTGTCGTCATGGTTGGCGGTAATGGACTATCAGAAAACGTACAGCTTGAGGTTGATCGGGCGCTCGATGATCATGAACTGATTAAGGTTAAGTTCGCCGTCGGGGACAGGGATCTGAAAAAACAACTGATTAAAGAGTTAATCGCTATTGTAGAAGCGGAACTGGTTCAGGAGATTGGTAATATCGCAGTGCTATATCGCCCTGCCGACGAACCCAATCCTAAATTATCCAACCTGATGCGGTAGCATCGGGCACGACACTTCCTGGTACCACTTCCCAAATCCGGATCTGCAGTCGACATCTGCGCTGCAGATTCTTCCAAAATTTGAGTTAATCGATGCAATTTAATGAATTAGGCTTATCGCAGCCACTGCTCGATGCTATTGAGCATTCAGGCTACACCACGCCAACCCCAATTCAACAGACCGCTATCCCCGCCATTCTTCAGGGGAAAGATGTGATGGCAGCTGCCCAGACCGGCACCGGAAAAACCGCTGGTTTTACACTGCCCATCCTTGAACGCCTGAGTGCAGGACAGAGCGCCCGACCCAACCGGGTACGCACACTTATCCTGACCCCAACACGGGAACTCGCTGCCCAGGTTGGCGAAAGCGTAGCAACCTACGGTCGTTTTCTTAAACTCCGATCAACAGTGGTATACGGCGGTGTTAAGATCAATCCACAGATGATGGCTCTGCGAAAAGGCGCTGATATTCTGATCGCCACACCGGGCCGCCTGCTTGATCTTCATCAGCAAAATGCCGTGCACTTTGACCAGATTGAGATGCTGGTACTGGATGAAGCCGATCGCATGCTTGATATGGGCTTTATCCATGACATCAAGCGGATTTTAAAACTACTTCCCACAAAGCGTCAGAACCTGCTGTTCTCAGCAACCTTTTCAGACTCCATCAAGACGCTGGCGAAAGAGCTGACAAACAATCCGGTCGAGATCAGCGTTACACCGCAGAACAGCACCGCAAAAACAGTTAAGCAGTGGATTCATCCAGTTGATAAGAAACGTAAGTCGAAGCTTCTTATCAATCTGATCAAAACCCATAACTGGTATCAGGTACTGATCTTTACCCGCACAAAACATGGTGCCAACAAGCTAACGCGTGAGCTGGACGAGGCCGGAATCAGTGCACTGGCGATCCATGGCAACAAGAGCCAGAACGCTCGCCTTAAAGCACTATCAGAGTTTAAGGATGGCAAGGTTCAGGCGCTGGTTGCGACCGATATTGCGGCCCGGGGTCTGGATATCGATCAACTGCCTCAGGTGGTCAACTTCGATCTACCAAACGTTGCAGAGGATTACGTACACCGAATCGGCCGAACTGGCCGGGCAGGCGCCACCGGACAAGCGATCTCTCTGGTTGCTGCAGACGAATTTGATAGTCTGACCAGCATAGAGCGCCTGATAGGGCGCCACCTTGAGCGAGAAGAGATAGAGGGGTTTGAACCCAGCCACAATCTGCCGGAAGCCAAGCCGCTGACCAGCAAGCCCCCACGTCATCGCCCTAAAAAACCAAAAACAGAGAAGCCTGAGCATAAGGATGGGCAGAAATCCCATTCATCCGCAAAGCGCTTTAGCAATTCGACAAAGCCAGCCAATCCCGGCGCCCGACGCAGACGCCGTCCAGCAGCCGCAAAGCCAGCGGGACGCTAACAGATACAAAAAAGCCCGATCAATAGATCGGGCTTTTTACCAGAGAATCAGCAACCTTAGATATGCTGAACTTCTGAGATTTCATATTCGATCATACCACCCGGTGTTGTAACCGCTGCGATATCACCATCCTCTTTACCGATCAACGCACGCGCGATCGGTGAGTTCACGGAGATCTTGGATTTTTTAATATCCGCCTCATCGTCACCTACAATCTTATAGGTAACCTCTTCCTCGGTATCAAGATTGATCAACTCAACAGTCGTACCAAAGATCACCTTTCCGGTATGAGGAATGGTAGTAACATCAATCACCTGAGCTAGCGAAAGCTTAGATTCGATCTCACGAATACGCCCCTCAATAAAGCCCTGCTGTTCACGTGCAGCATGATACTCAGCATTCTCTTTCAGATCACCATGCTCACGCGCTTCAGCGATTGCAGCGATCACTTCCGGGCGATCTTTGGTTTTTAGGCGATCAAGCTCAGTACGCAGGCTCACTTCGCCCTCAACAGTCATGGGTACGCGATTAGTGCTCATGCATCTACTCCCTGATGGATATCCTGAAGACGACGCACTTCACGCTCTTCACCAAATTTCAGCGCTTCCGTAATTGCAACCGCACCAGTCAAGGTGGTGGTATAAGGCACCTTGTGCTGAAGTGCTGCACGACGGATATCAGCAGAATCCGCAATCGCCTTACGACCTTCAGTCGTATTTACCACATAGGCAATATCACCGTTTTTCAGCATATCAACGATATTTGGACGGCCTTCAGTGACCTTATTAACAGTTTTTACATCCAATCCCTGCTCGGCAAGCAGTTTCGCTGTACCGCCGGTAGCAACCAGACTGAAGCCCAGAGTAGCCAGGGATTTTGCGACCTCGACAGCACCTTGCTTATCTACATCACGCACAGAAATAAATGCCTGACCCGCCTTCGGCAGTTTCTCACCAGCCCCCATCTGAGCCTTCATAAATGCTTCACCGAAGGTTTCACCTGTTCCCATCACCTCACCGGTAGATTTCATCTCTGGGCCAAGGATAGGGTCAACACCCGGGAACTTGTTGAATGGGAATACCGCTTCTTTAACGTTGAAGAACTTAGGTACGATCTCTTCAGTGAAACCGAGCTCTTCAAGCGATTTACCGGTCATCACCAGCGCAGCAATCTTCGCCAGAGATACACCGATACACTTGGATACGAAAGGCACGGTACGTGACGCACGTGGGTTAACCTCAATCACGTAGGTCTCACCATCCTGATACGCCAACTGAACGTTCATCAAACCTATAACGCCCAGCTCAAGCGCCATCTTACGCACCATTTCGCGCATCTCATCCTGAACTTCGGATGACAGATTATATGGTGGCAGTGAACAAGCAGAGTCACCTGAGTGAACACCCGCCTGCTCGATGTGTTGCATGATCGCCCCAATCACAACCTGCTTACCGTCAGAAACGGCGTCAATATCCACCTCAATAGCGGCATTCAGGAAGTAATCAAGCAGTACGGGCGCTTCGTTAGATACCTGTACAGCTGTGTTCATGTAACGACGTAGCTCGTCCTCTTTGTAAACGATCTCCATTGCACGACCACCCAATACATAGGATGGACGCACGACCAGCGGATAGCCAATCTTATCAGCTTCAACGATCGCCTCTTCAAGACTGCGAACAGTCGCGTTTTCAGGCTGTTTCAGACCCAAACGCTTCAGCATCTGCTGGAACTGCTCACGGTCTTCGGCACGGTCAATCGCTTCAGGTGAAGTACCGATAATTGGCACACCTGCCTGCTCAAGCGCTACAGCCAGTTTCAGTGGAGTCTGGCCGCCGTACTGAACGATCACACCCTTAGGTTTCTCGACAGCAACGATCTCGAGCACATCCTCCAGTGTAATTGGCTCAAAGTAGAGTCGATCAGAGGTGTCATAGTCGGTGGATACGGTTTCAGGGTTACAGTTAACCATGATCGTTTCGTAACCATCTTCGCGTGCAGCAAGCGCCGCATGCACACAGCAGTAGTCAAACTCGATACCCTGACCAATACGGTTAGGACCACCACCGATAACCATGATCTTGTCACGATCCGTTGGGTTCGCTTCACACTCCTCTTCATAAGTGGAGTACATGTAGGCTGTATCAGTCGCAAACTCCGCCGCACAGGTATCAACGCGTTTGAACACCGGACGAATGTTCAGTCCCTGACGATGCTTACGGAACTGCTTCTCAGACACACCCAGAAGTTTAGCGAGACGACCATCAGAGAAACCTTTACGTTTCAGACGGAAGATATCATCGGCACTCAACTCACTCAGAGCCAGTTGCGAAACCCTCTGCTCATCTTTGATGATGTCTTCAAGCTGCACCAGGAACCAGGGATCCACGCCGCTCAGCTTGTAGATCTCATCAACGCTCATACCGAGACGGAAAGCATCACCGATGTACCAGATACGCTGGAAGCCCGGCTGAGTCAGCTCATGGACAATCTCATCACGCGCATCTTCAGCATCCAGATCCACTACAGACTCAAAGCCTTCAGAACCGACTTCAAGACCACGCAGGGCTTTCTGCAGAGATTCCTGCTGGGTACGGCCGATCGCCATAACCTCACCCACAGACTTCATCTGAGTCGTCAGTCGATCATTCGCCTGAGGGAATTTTTCGAAAGTGAAGCGAGGAATTTTAGTAACAACGTAATCGATTGCCGGCTCGAAAGATGCAGGCGTACGACCACCGGTAATATCATTCTGCAGCTCATCCAGGGTGTAACCCACTGCAAGCTTGGCAGCTATTTTTGCAATCGGGAAGCCGGTCGCTTTAGAAGCCAGCGCCGATGAACGCGAAACACGCGGGTTCATCTCGATAACAACCATACGACCCGTCTTAGGATCAACACCAAACTGTACGTTTGAACCACCAGTTTCCACACCGATCTCACGCAGCACCGCGATCGATGCATCGCGCATCAGCTGGTATTCTTTGTCGGTCAGTGTCTGTGCAGGCGCAACAGTTATTGAGTCGCCGGTATGAACACCCATCGCATCAAAGTTTTCAATGGAGCAGATGATGATGCAGTTGTCGTTCTTATCGCGAACGACCTCCATCTCATACTCTTTCCAACCGATCAGCGACTCATCGATCAGCAGCTCATTGGTTGGCGACAGATCCAGACCGCGCTCGCAGATCTCAATAAACTCTTCGCGGTTGTAGGCGATACCACCACCGGAACCACCCATAGTGAAGGATGGACGGATAATCGCAGGGAAACCAACCTGATCGAGCACCTGCAGTGCCTCTTCCATCGAGTGAGCGATAGAGGCACGCGGACATTCCAGACCAATGTTTTTCATCGCCCTGTCGAAGCGTTCACGATCTTCCGCTTTATCGATCGCATCCTGAGTCGCGCCGATCATCTCAACGTCGAACTTGGCCAGTACGCCTTCGCGATCGAGATCCAGCGCACAGTTCAGCGCAGTCTGCCCACCCATCGTTGGCAGCAGTGCATCCGGACGCTCTTTTTCGATAATTTTGGCAACCGTCTTCCAGTTGATCGGCTCGATGTATGTCGCATCAGCCATCGCCGGATCGGTCATGATGGTCGCTGGGTTGGAGTTAACCAGAATTACCCGGTAACCCTCTTCACGCAGTGCTTTACAAGCCTGAGCACCGGAATAATCGAACTCACACGCCTGTCCGATAACAATTGGACCGGCGCCGAGGATCAGAATACTTTGAATGTCCGTACGTTTTGGCATCTGTAATAACCGTAATAGTCTTTGTCTGTATCTCTAATGACTCAACGCGCTCAGCCCTGCAGGCGAGCACGCATATTCTCTACGAAGCGATCGAACAAAGGTGCCACATCATGTGGACCCGGGCTCGCTTCCGGATGCCCCTGGAAGCTGAATGCCGGGCGATCAGTACGCTCGATACCCTGCAGGGATCCATCAAAGAGAGACTTGTGTGTTGCGCGAATATTCGCTGGCAGAGAATTTTCTGCCACCGCAAAACCGTGGTTCTGACTGGTGATCATCACGTGCTTGGAATCCAGATCCTGTACAGGGTGGTTCGCACCGTGGTGACCAAACTTCATCTTCTCAGTCTTGGCACCTGACGCAAGCGCGAGCAACTGATGACCCAGACAGATACCAAATACAGGAATCTCTGTTTTCAGAATTTCGCTGATCGCTTCAATCGCGTAATCACAGGGCTCCGGATCACCAGGACCGTTAGACAGGAATACACCGTCAGGATTCATCGCCAAAACATCCGCAGCCGGAGTCTGAGCAGGCACAACCGTCAGGCGGCAACCGCGCTCAACCAGCATACGCAGGATGTTGTGCTTCACGCCAAAGTCATAGGCAACTACGTGGAACGCCTGGTCAGCATCCGCCTTCTCGGCATAGCCTTCACCCAGCGCCCAGGTAGAGGTACGCCAGTTATCTGTTTCAGTACGGGTAACCACCTTAGCAAGGTCCATCCCCTTCAGACCGGGGAAGTTGCGCGCCGCTTCAACTGCTTTTGCCTCATCGATATTTTCACCCGCCATGATGCAACCGTTCTGCGCACCCTTTTCACGCAGAATGCGTGTCAGACGACGTGTATCGATATCTGCGATACCAAGAATGTTACGCTCTTTAAGATAGGCATCGAGCGCCTGTTCATTACGGAAGTTGCTGGCGATCAATGGCAGATCTCGAATTACAAGACCAGCAACCCAGGTACGATCAGATTCAGCATCTTCAGCGTTACAGCCGACGTTGCCGATATGAGGATAGGTCAGTGTAACAATCTGACGGCAGTATGAGGGATCGGTGAGTATCTCCTGATAACCGGTCATCGAGGTGTTAAACACTACTTCACCGGTGGACTCACCCTCGGCGCCAATCGATATCCCTCTAAAAATCGAACCATCTTCAAGGGCTAGAATGGCTGGCTGCGTCAATTGAACCTCCCCGCGCAAGCGCTGAAAACAAAGAATAACTTAGGCATAGTTGTAAAAAAGCGAGGCTAAACTCCAGGTTCACCTCGCTTTAAAATTCTGCCGTTGGGATAGGATGCCAACAGAATCATTGGCAAAACCTGCTGTATTTTAATTGAAACCCTTAAAGCTGTCCACGCGAAACTCAGTTAAGCGCCAGACTATGGCCTGATTGGAATCACAGCCATGTCAACTTCCCCAGGTACGCACCCGTCCCGTATCCACATGGATAAAGTTGGAGCGGCTATAAAGCCCTACTCCACCAACCTTCGCCTGTAATGCGGCCTGGTGCAGATGTTTCAGATCAACACCCGCCAGACGTATATCGATAGCCTGTCCCTGCATATGCAGACTCTTTTTCGCGACGCCGGAGCTTGAGTGGCGCAGCATCTCATTGGTTTTTGGTGAGCGATAGGCCGAAATGATCTCAAATGAGCCTTTGGACCCAAGCTTTGTCTGCAGTCCATAGAGAAGATCAAACAGCCTGGGATCAATTCTATGATGCTCACCAGTACGAAAATCACGCAGCAGCTGATTGATCTCTCTCAAGGATTCAGGAACATATTGCCCCGCTTCCCAGTAGGTCAGTTTTAACTTCTCACCTGTATGCAGATGGTGAAACGAGAGCTGACGATCAGCACTCTGCGCTGCCTGGCTCAGGCCCGGAAATGCGATCCCGGCAGAAACAGCTGCACAACTTTTAATAAAATCACGACGTGAAAATACGCCGCTCGCCACGTCGCGAGCAAACTTCTCAGACATCCCTCTCCCCCAAGGTAGACTGCGAATAACACAAACTACAGATCAGGTGCTAAAGCTCAGGCTTAGCTACCTACAATTAACAATTGTTCAAATATTAGCCAATATAATACCGAATGGGTAGCATTTTTTAGCGCCGAGCGGCCGTGGTCAACGATCCCTGATTCAGACGCTGAGCCACAAGACGGTCGATGTCATAGATATCATCCCGCATTTGAAGACCGCCACTTTCATCTACCCAAGTGCGCATATAAATCAGATAAACCGGCAGAGGTTTTGGCAGACGCAACCACTGAGTCTTAGTGTCTGATAACAGAGGCACTAGCTGATCAGCCCGAGTACCCAGAATCGACCGAGCCAGAGCACTGACATTCTGCACGCGAATACAACCTGAACTGAAGGCTCTCTGCGCCTCATCAAACAGCTCTTTATGAGGTGTATCATGAAGATAGATCGCATAGGGGTTTGGCATATAAAACTTCAGCTGCCCCAGCGCATTGCCCGGGCCGGGGCTCTGTACCAGCCGCACCGACTGTCCGGACGCTGACAGATCAGACCAGTTGATCTGCGCCGAATCCACAGCCTGCCAATGGCCATCTTGCCAGATCTGAACAGCGATCTGCTGACGCGACAGATACTCGGGATCATTAATGATCTTCGGTATCAGATCCCGAACCATAATGCGGACAGGCACCGTCCAGTCCGGATTAACCACAAGCTGCTCAACCTGAGCCGCAAAGCTGTTACTCGGACGTGTTTTACGCCCACTGATACTCTTATAGCGCTCCAGAACCTGATTATCCGGACCTACAAGGCGTACCTCAAAGCCCGGCGTTAACACCATCAGGTATTCTGGACCCAGATTTCGGGGTAACCAGCGCCAACGCTCCAGCGCCACCCGAATCTGCGCAATACGCTCATCTTGAGACTGGTTTAACCCTGAGAGCGTATCGGGACCCGCTATACCATCAGCCTCCAGACCATGCGTTTTCTGGAACTGCTTCAACGCCACGTCTAGAGCCTGATCAAAAAGTCTCGGAGCCAGCCGAGTAGTCTCATCCTGTTGCAGATAACCGAGCCACTCAAGACGCTTCCTGATCTGCTCAATCGCGGGAGCGGAATCCCCAAGCCTGATCAGACCTTTAAAGTTAACGGCAGCGGGCTCAGCTGCGCGTTTTTTCTCGATACCCAGCGCATCAACCAGCGCCAGATAATCAGGGTGAGAGGGCAGAAGGCTGGAAAGCCCCTTAAGGAGGTCTGGCGCACGCAACGCCTTGAGATACTCCGCATCAATATCGGCTTGAGGCACAGGATATGACCACAAGGGATCAACAGAGGGATTAATTTGCCCCTTAGAAAACCAACCAATCAGGGTTTTCAGGACTCGATTCTGCGCAGCATCCAACTGAGCATCAGTCTGCGCATTTTGTAACTCAAGCCGCAGACTCTGTGTATCAAAACCCTGCCGATCTGCCAGCTCAACCGCCGAGATCAGATCAAGGCCACGCTGAGATGGCAGAGATCGATCGTCATTAACCCAGACTGACGCCTGCGCAATACCTGTCACAAAAAACAGTGCGAAGAGTGAAACTCTGCACAGGATCTGAACTGCCAACTGTCGCAATGCCATACACCAATCCTTACCCCACCCAAATACTAAAGGGGTAAATTTCAGTGTAGCTCAGGCGATAAACTCAGACCACCTCAGCAAGGTTACCCTTGGTCTCCAGCCAGGTTTTGCGATCGGATGAGCGCTTTTTGGCAAGCAGCATATCAAGCATCTCTCCGGTTGCCTCGTCGTCATCCAGCGTAAGCTGAACCAAACGCCTCGTATCGCGAGCCATCGTCGTTTCGCGCAACTGCATCGGGTTCATCTCACCCAACCCCTTAAATCGCTGCACACCGATTCTGGCATTTTTCCGTTCGGCCTGAATTCGTTCAATAATGCCACGACGCTCCTCATCATCCAGTGCGTAATAAACCTCTTTGCCGACATCGATACGATACAGAGGCGGCATGGCGATATATACATGACCCGCTTCAACCAGAGGTCTGAAATGGCGCAGGAAGAGCGCACAGAGCAGTGTTGCGATATGAGCACCATCGGAATCCGCATCAGCAAGAATACAGACCTTACCGTAACGCAGCCCCTCAAGGTTCGTCGAGGCGGGGTCGACTCCGATCGCCACGGATATATCGTGAATCTCCTGCGACGCCAGAATCTCGCCGGAATCAACCTCCCAGGTATTCAGAATCTTTCCGCGCAGCGGCATTATCGCCTGAAAATCGCGGCTACGCGCCTGCTTGGCAGAGCCACCTGCAGAATCACCCTCCACCAGAAACAGCTCAGACTGAGCCGCATCAGCACCAGAGCAGTCGGTAAGCTTACCGGGCAGTGCGGGGCCCTGAGTCACCTTTTTGCGAACCACTTTTTTGGCCGAACGCATACGTTTCTGAGCGTTAGCGATCACCAGTTCAGCGATCGCCTCACCCTCATCAACATGTTTGTTCAACCAGAGCAGAAAAGCATCTTTGACAGTACCCGAAATAAACGCCGCAATCTGACGCGAACTGAGCCGTTCTTTGGTTTGACCGGAAAACTGCGGATCACGCATCTTGGCTGACAGAATGAAGCAACAGCGCTCCCAGATATCTTCCGGCGTCAACTTTACACCACGCGGCAGCAGGTTACGGAATTCACAGAACTCTCGCATCGCCTCCAGAAGGCCGGTACGCAGACCATTCACATGCGTACCGCCCTGAGCAGTAGGGATCAGGTTAACGTAGCTCTCTGCTGTAGCTTCACCACCCTCTTTCAACCACTGAACAGCCCACTCAACTGCATCCTCCTCACCCTGCAGACTGCCGGAAAAAGGCTCTGCTGGCAGAGTTTCATAAACCTGAGTTGCACCCTTGAGATAAGCGACCAGCCCATCTTCGTAGTACCACTCCTCGCGCTCGCTTGAAGCACTGGAAAGATCCTGAAAAATGACACGTAGTCCCGGGCAGAGCACTGCCTTGGCGCGCAGATTATGACGTAGTCGGCTAATACTGAATTTTGGTGAATCGAAGTAGCTGGCATCGGGCAGGAAACGAACAGTGGTCCCCGTATTACGTTTACCACAGCTGCCGATCACTTCGAGTTGAGACACCTTTTCACCATTGGCAAAACCAATATGGTAAACCTGACCATCACGCTTGATCTCCACATCAAGCAGCTTGGAGAGGGCATTAACCACGGAGACACCCACCCCGTGCAGACCACCAGAGTAGTTGTAGTTCTCATTGCTGAACTTACCACCCGCATGGAGGCGCGTCAGAATCAGTTCGACGCCGCTGATCCCCTCTTCAGGGTGGATATCAACCGGCATCCCCCGACCATCATCGCTGACCGAGATGGAGTTATCGGGATGAAGCACCACTTCAATCTGTTTTGCATGACCAGCCAACGCCTCATCGACTGAGTTATCGATAACCTCCTGCGCCAGATGGTTGGGACGGTCAGTCTCGGTGTACATACCCGGACGCCGGCGTACCGGATCCAAACCACTCAGAACCTCAATCGAACCCGCGTTGTAATCTTTTGCCATTCTTAATTCTTTCTCTAGTTTGCTCGCGCGCTATCAAGGATAGTCGTTTGCGGCAAAGCTTAAAATAACCGGTAACATTTTTTCAAAATCTTCAAACGCGTGGCTACCGCCGGGTTGTACAATCTGCTGGGCTTCTACGTAATAACTGACGGCATCACGATAATCCAGCGTTTCATCCCCCTCCTGCTGCAGTAACAGCAAGCGTTCAGGATGATTAAGCCGCTCTAAATAGTAGTGTTCAAGTTGGTGCATATGCTCATCGGTGAGCATATATTTTTCACCCGTATGATAGTTCTCAGTCTCCCCTAACAGATCCTTCAGCAAACGCTGAGGAGCAACGGCAGGATTAACCAGAACTGCTCTAACCTGATCATAGTGCTCGCTAAACCAGGTGGCATAGAAGCCGCCTAACGAACTGCCGATCAATACAACGCTGGGATACTGCTCAACCAGTGATCTCAGTTTAATCATCGCCAGTTCCGGCCAGTGTGGCAGCTCCGGCACATCCAGCTTATCGGCGATACCCATGCGCTCAAACAGCTGCTTTGTCAGTTCCGCCTTAAAACTTAGCGGCGAGCTGTTAAAACCGTGAATATAGATAAAATGAGGTAGTTCAGCGACAGTTTTCATATCCGATCTGTCTTAGCAAACCAGAGACTGCGGCAGGACAACTTCCCCTGTTGAGAAGCATTGGGTCAGCCACTCTGACAGATAGAGGTTTAACTGAAATTTCTCATCCGGCTGATGCATATCGGGATTGGGGTAAGCATAGCGACCAGCGAGCTGACGGCGCCCCAGCATAGAGACCACTTCAGCCATACGTGCATCATGGTATAGACGTACCACCAACGTTTGCGGGTTGACCCACTGGGACTCGGTGTCCGGTCTGTAGGACACCAGATAGGTCGAGGTAAACGCAAACTCCTCATCGCGCTGAATCCGCACCTTAAACTGATGCTGATGCCAACTGATGCGATATTCACACCACTCCTGATCCTCCGGAAGGAGTTTTAGCAGACGTGCATAGTTCGTCTCGCAGATCACACTCTGCTTGACCAGATCCGGCACATATTTACGTTTACTCTGCTTCAACTCTTTAACCTGTTTCTATTCAGTTCCAGCCACTGTAACCCAATAATTGCCGGAGAACTATTGACCACACCGAGGCGCACAAGTTCAAACGCATCCTCCGCAGCAAGCACATGCACCCTGATATCCTCACCCTCGGATTCAAGTCCATGAATACCGTCAGCAGTGTCGCTATCGACCTCGCCATAGAGCAGATCGATCCACTCATCACAGCCACCGCCACTGGGCAGATAGCGACTGATTCGCTGAATATTACTAACGCTGACGCCAGCTTCCTCCTGAGCCTCGCGGATCGCGACATCTTCGGAGGTTTCTCCCGGCTCAACCATGCCGGCTACCACTTCAATAACCCAGGGGGAATCAGCAGCAAGAGCCCCAACACGAAACTGCTCAATCATCACCACCCGATCTTTAACCGGATCAAACAGCAGCAGACAGACCGCGTTGCCGCGCCGGAACAGTTCACGTGTAATCTGGATGGAATCACCCTCAAACCGCGAATGAGTCAGAGTGAGGCGATCGACTTTAAAGTAACCATCGTAGACACGCTCCTCACAATCAACACTGACGTCAGATCTTGAGAAACCTGGTTTCCATAGCTCACCCGCCATTTAGCAAATCCCTATCTCTATAATGAGGGTACTATTTCAGAAAACCGGTGAGCGCATCAACCGCAGCATAAACGATATCGTCAATTTCCATCGACAGAATCGACTTCCGACGCGACTGATAATGAGTCAGTGTTTTGTCCGCTCTGGCCTGAGCCTCATACAGCTCCATCGATCTCACGGGATCGTTATTGCGCTGTTGAGCACCATCATCAAGCAGATGTCCGCCCGATTTGCGCCACTCCAGCAGATGGATCAGCTCACCATTATCAAGCCAGATCCCATGATTTGCGCACTGATCGACAATCACACCGCTACGTTTTGCAAAGTTAAAGCGCCGCATCGGCAGCTCACAAACAGGGCAATTTCGGTAACGAATTGACACGCGGCTAAAACGATCAATATTGATCTGATCAATCTGCTGGATTTTGACCCGGTCAGCGTGTGATACCCCTTCACGCAACGCGTATTCGATACCACCCGGGGCAAAGAACATTCCGTAACAACCGGAACAGTGAGCCAGCTCAAGTCCCTCTCCGATAGATACCGAAACCCTGTCGAGCGCGATCTCACATTCAGGGCACTTCAGTGTACTGCCATCATCGGCCAGCGCATCAACCTGATGCGCGTGCAGATCCAGATCGTTGCGCACACCGCAGTAGCGACAATGAGCTGAGTGGGTCGGCAGTGGTGCAGAGCAGGCATGACATCGGGGCATAATCAGAGTTTCGCCAGTAACTCACGTTTCTTATCAGCAAACTCCTGCTCACTGATCAGCTCCATCTCATGAAGCTGCTTAAGCTTCATCATTGCACCGAGAATATCTTCGCTTTCAGTCCTGTGTTTAGCACCCTGACCTTCAGCCATCGTCGCCTGCGCTAACTGCTGCCCCATACCAATACCCGCGCCGATTCCAACTCCGGCACCTGCGGCTCCGGACTCATTTGCAGCCGCTTCACGCAACGCTTCCAGACGTTGTAAATCAGCAAAATCGACACCCGCTTTTTTAGCGGCCAGTGCTTCAGTGGTAATATCTGCAACCCGACCTACCCGATCGCGGGTCTCCTTATCAAAGTCGGTACCCTCGATTCTGAAATCAACGATCTTCAGACCGAGTTTATTGAACTCCTCATTCAATCGAGACTTTAAGCCGTCACCGATCTCATCACGCTTGGCATCGATATCCGCATAACTGAACCCCTGCTCCGCCAGAAAATCGGAGATCGGTTGCACCAGCCGTGGCGTCAGCACCTGACGCAACTCTTCAACTGATTGAGATTCGCGGGAACCGAGAATATTAACGAAAAAGTTTCTGGGATTATTCAGGCGATAGCTGAAGTTACCGTAGGCTTTCAGACCTACCGGAAAATCATAAACCGGATCCTGATATTTAATGGGTGAGCTGGTACCCCATTTCTGATCGAGAATCAGTGTCTTACGGAAGAAATAGATCCCGACTTTATGCTCACTCTCGAAGAACTGCATGAATTTGGAGAGTGTGGTGATAAACGGGATATTCTGCGTTTTGAGGTTATATACACCCTCGTTATGCAGCATCGCTTTCACCTTACCGCGATAGACAAAGATCACTCCCTGCCCCGGCTTAATCACCAATTGCGATGCATTCTTTATCTCATCGCCATTATCGGTCCACTGTGAGAATAGCTCCGAGCCATCGTCATCCCACTGAATTACCGAACGAAGCTGCCGTGCTAATCCTGATATCAATCCCATAACACTCTTCCTGTCTGCTCAGCCACAGCTTAGGCGAGATTCCCGCTAGCGACAAACTGTAATCAGGCCACCTCAGCCGTAAACTGGCGTAACTGCTGGACCTCTTCCGGCCAGATCGTTTCATCAATGGTTTCAAGCACCAGTGGGATCCCCCGGAAACGATCATCCTGCATCACATAACGAAACGGTGCCCAGCCGATCTCACCCATACCTAAACTATGGTGACGATCCACCCGGCTCTCAAAAGTTGATTTAGCATCATTCAGGTGCATACCAAAAAGCTTGTCAAACCCGATCAGTCGCTCAAACTCACCAAAGCTTTTTTCGCAGGCTTCTTGAGTACGCAGATCATAACCTGCAGCAAAGATATGACAGGTATCGATACACACACCGACACGCTCTTTATTGCGCACCTTATCAATAATCTCTGCGAGTTGCTCAAAACGGAATCCAAGGTTGGTCCCCTGCCCTGCGGTAGTTTCCAGTACCGCGATAACACCATCGGTTTCAGACACCGCCTGATCAATAGACTCAGCGATACGCGTCAAACACTCCGACTCCGTGATCTTTTTCAGATGACTACCCGGATGAAAGTTGAGATAACAGAGTCCCAACTGCTCACAACGCTGCATCTCGTCAATAAAAGCACTACGCGAGCGCTGCAGCGCCTCGGTCTCAGGATGACCCAGATTAATCAGGTAGCTATCGTGCGGCAGAATCTGCTCCGGCAGAAAACCCAATTCATGGCATGAGGCTTTGAAGTTGGCGATACTCTTATCGGTCAGTGGCTTGGCGTCCCAGCGACGCTGATTCTTGGTAAACAGCGCAAAGGCGTTGGCACCTATGGCTGCTGCATTTTTTGGCGCATTTTCAACGCCACCCGATGCACTAACATGCGCGCCCACGTAATAGGGTTTCATAAAACGTATTTACACTCTAATGCGGCGTAACGCGACTGCACGGGTCAATCGCGTCATCAGTTAAATAGATAGTCGGTGGCAGTACCAGCGCCATATCGCTGAACTGCGCCTTCAAACACCCTTCTATAAACACACCATCTATAGCTTACAGGCGCCGCCGATACAGTCATCAAAATCCATAGATTCCAGCTCAACACGCTCAGCATGCAGCGCCTTCACACGCGAAAAAAGCTGTCCTTCAGAGGAGTCATCAGCGGATATCTCAGCGCGTTCAAATACATTCACCAGAATGGCGAGTTCATCAGTAGTTAGATCGTTCATTTCTCTCTTCTCTTGTTGCTCTTCTTCTATACCGGTTGAATCCAGTCAACCATTAGTTGCAGACTACGCTGACCTCTAAACTCATTGATCTCCAGACGGTAGACCAACTGTACACGCTGAACCTGAGGATCAGGCCAGAGTTCAGTATCTACATTAAAGGCGATCGCATCCAGCGCCAATCCAGACTGAGGCTCCTGTAGCACCAGTTTAAGATGACGCTGACCGACCATACGTTGCTGAAGCACACGAAACTCACCACTAAAGCTCGGTTCAGCAAACTGGTGCCCCCAGGGACCCGCATTGCGCAGCAGCTGCGCCAGCTCCATTGAGAACTCGTTCGGCATAAGACGCCCGTCAGTCAGCAGTGAACGTTGCAGATCATCAGCATTGGTCTGGACAGAAACCTCTCTATCGAAAACCTGACCGAACAGCTGAAGATCTTTTGCGGCAATCGTCAATCCTGCAGCCATCGCATGACCACCGAATTTACGGATTAACCCGGGGTTGGACGCTGCAATATGATCCAGACCATCGCGGATATGAAAACCACTGATGGAGCGTGCCGACCCTTTGATTTCGCCCTCATCACCCGGTGCAAAGACGATCACCGGTCGATTCAGTTTCTCCTTAATGCGTGAGGCCAGAATTCCAATAACACCCTGATGCCAATCATCATCGTAAAGCACAATACCGGTGGGAAGCTCAGCATCATCCAGC
>JBFEXW010000004.1:0-26403 GCA_041562495.1 Marinobacterium sp.
GCAGTCTGAAACACTAGTGTCACATGCTGATGCTAGCTTCTGGTGGGTTGCAGGGGCTGAATATAGTTTGCAGCCCCTGTTTTCTGGAAAAAGTTAGAGATTCTCCTCCGCGTACTCTGCAAGCCGTGAACGGAAGATCCCTTCAAAGTGGATTGCAGCGGCACCATTAAAGAGCTTAAAGCGCTCAACTACATAGGTCAGACCCGATGTGAGTGCTGTCAGGTAGTTGGAGTCAATCTGAGCCAGGTTACCCAGACACACCATCTTGGTGTTCTTTCCGCAGCGGGTCAGAATGGTCTTCAACTGCTTGGGTGTCAGGTTCTGTGATTCGTCAATCAGCACGATTGCATTCTGAATGCTGCGGCCACGAATAAAGTTGAGTGATTTGAACTGGATGTTAGCTTTCTCAATGGCATACTTAACGCTGCTCTGAGGACGCTCGTCCTGTTCATGCATCGCTTCATGGTTGTCGTTGATTGAGCTTAACCAGGGGGTCATCTTCTCCTATTCGGTACCGGGCAGGAAGCCGATATCCTCAGCGACCGGTGGCGTAGAGCGCGTCACAATAATCTTGTTGTAGCGGCCCTGCTCAATCACCATCTCAAGTGCACTTGCCAGAGCAATAAGTGTTTTACCGGAACCGGCAGCGCCCAACAGAATAGACAGGTCGATATCGGGATCAAGCAGCCCCTGCATCGCGAAGGCTTGCTGGATGTTTATCGGTGAGATGCCCCAGCAGCTCTGCTGCATCAGACGGTCATAACCAAGATCCAGCAGGGTTACGCTATCCTCGGTGACCGCATGGGTACGCGATGCAAAATCCTGAGTATCATCGTAGATATACTCGTTGGGATAGGTCTCGGGAAGTAGCTCTCGTGCAACGCGGTGATAGGTGTGACCATCCTGCTGAAAGCTTTCAACATTTTCGACTCCTTCCCAGAAGGGACTCGCCAGGTGCTGGTATCCAGTCGGCAGCAGATCTATATCTGAAACCAGTTGGTCGGTGCGGTAGTCTTCAACTTTCTTCAGTCCCGCGCCGAGCGCCTTGAGGCGCATATTGATATCTTTGGTAACCAGAATGACCTGACGGTTGGGTAGTGTTGTCTGCAGGTGCAGTGCGCAGTTGATTATACGGTTGTCTTTATTGTGTTCTGATGGCAGAAATCCCTGTCGTGCACCCAGTTCATGGTCTGGGAATATTGCCAGCGAGCCGAGTTCAGTGGTGCGATCTTTCCCTTCCAGAGTGATTTTTACACCACGAGTGATCTCTGCAGGATCCTGTGCCCGACTGAGAATCGTATCGATCTGTCGAATAGCTGCACGTGCTTCAGCTGCAACATTTTTCTTACGGTCTTTAATATCGTCCAGCTCTTCCAATACAGTCATTGGGATCGCGATATCCTGCTCCTTAAACTCAAACAGACATTTAGGATCGTGAAGTAGAACGTTAGTGTCCAGGATGTACAACTTGGATGCACTCATCGGCAGGTCCTTACAGTCAGAAAGGCATACCTTCAAACTAATCTAAGATTGGAAGTTTTACAAATGACATCTTTTGTTCATAGTTATAAATAAGGATTACAGGAGGTAATCTGTTTTTGATGGGTTTTTCTATATCTTCGTTGCAGGAAGAAGTTGTCTTCCTAGAGGTGTTTTTATGAACAATCCTTTTGTAAGTGCACGCGTCAAACCGCTGGAAAGTCTCGATACACTTTCACCTCATGAGGTTTCCAAGCTGCGCGATCGTAGCGACTCCGGTTTACACCCGCTTTTTCGTCAATGTGCACTGGCGGTACTGAACTGTGGCAGTTCGATGGACAGTACCGATGAGGTGCTTGAACTCTATAAAGATTTTGAGGTGCAGATCAGCCTTAAGCATCGAGGTGTTCAGCTTGAGCTTGAGAACGCACCTGCAAGCGCATTTGTTGATGGCGAGATAATTCAGGGGATCAGAGAGCACCTGTTTTCAGTACTGCGCGATCTGATCTACGTTGTTGATGAGCTGGATGCGGTTGGTATAGGTCTCGATCCTTCGCAACAGATTACACACCGGGTTTTTCATATTCTGCGTCATGCGGCAGCCTTCCATCCTCAGGTAAAACCGAATCTCGTGGTGTGCTGGGGAGGTCACTCAATCAATCGAACCGAGTATAAATACACCAAAGAGGTGGGTTATCAGCTTGGTCTGAGAGCCATGGATATCTGTACTGGATGCGGGCCGGGTGCGATGAAGGGGCCTATGAAGGGCGCGACGATTGCGCATGCTAAACAGCGTGTTACTTCCTCCCGATATATCGGCATCTCTGAACCCGGAATTATTGCAGCTGAATCACCCAATCCGATCGTATCCGAGCTAATTATTATGCCGGATATTGAGAAACGTCTTGAGGCTTTCGTGCGCCTTGGACACGGCATAATCGTATTCCCCGGCGGTGCAGGAACTGCTGAAGAGATTCTCTATATGCTGGGCATATTACTGCGCGAAGAGAATTGCGATGTTCCTTTCCCGTTTATCTTTACCGGCCCGTCCGGATCTGAAGCCTATTTTGAGCAGATCGATCAGTTTGTAGCGGAGACGCTGGGTGAGCGGGCGCGGAACCTGTACCAGGTGATTATTGATGACCCGGAACAGGTCGCTAAGCAGATGGCTGATGGTATGGTTGAGGTAACCGAATATCGAAAATCGGTCGGAGAGGCCTATCACTATAACTGGGGATTAAGAATTCCTAATGAGCTACAGGCGCCGTTTATTCCTACCCATCAGAATATGGCTTCTCTTGATCTGCATAAAAATCAGCCAGATTACCTGCTGGCGGCGGAGTTGCGCCGTGCGCTTTCAGGAATCGTCGCAGGAAATGTGAAAGAGCCGGGGATTAGGGCGATCAAACAGTATGGACCGTTCCAGTTGGATGGCGATCTGGAAATTATGCGTGCGCTTAACCGTTTGTTGACCGGTTTTGTCGATCAACGTCGCATGAAGATTGACTATCAGCGATATGTTCCCTGTTTCGAGCTGGCGAAGCACTGACAGGACTGGAGATGCTAGCGATGCTGCTTAACGACCGTGCGTTCGCAGGTAAAGTGCATCAGGTATTTAGGGCCTCCAATCTGAGGGCCATTGCCTGACGGACCTATGCCACCAGTCGGCAGGGCACCCGCACTACCTCGGGGCTGAGGATGGTTGAAGTTCAGATTGCCAACACGTACCTGGGCTTCAATCATTTTCTGTAGTTGCTCGTCCTTACTGAACAGGCTAAGTGCGAGTCCGTAGCCGGTACGGTTGATCTCATGGATCACCCGTCCAACCTCTTTGCGGTCAAATCGAATTACAAAAAGCAGAGGTCCTGGGATAACCTCCTGCAGCTCATCCAGCGTGTACAGGCGCAGTATGGTCGGGGGGATATATAGCCCATGTTGGTGCTCCTCTTCGACCGGCTGTTCAGCAATCAGACGGCCATTCTCCCGCATCCGTTCAATCTGTCCATGTAGGGCTTCCATACGGTACTGCGATGACATAGGGCCCAGATCACTACTGATCTTCAGTGGGTCGCCCATCATGATCAGCGGCAACGCATCGACCAGTGCTTTCTCAAATGACTCAGCGATGCTCTGCTCCAGATAGATAACATGAGAAGAGAGCGGATACTGGCCTGCCGAAGATAGTGCCTGTTCGAGTAGCGGGCGAACCAGTTGGTGAGAATCCTGATCTGAATCGATCATGGCGATATTCTGCCCTTCAGCATTCACCATAATTGGTATCAGCTGCGAGCCAGGACGGCTGGCGAGCTGTTGACTGATGCGGGCACCTTTAATTCCCAGTCCGGTATAGACAACACCGTCAATGCGATAGTCTTCCAGCAACCAGTTGCCGATCTCGCGTAGCCCTCCAGGAAGAAAGGCGATAAGTTCAGCGGGTATCAGTGCTCTAAGTGCGAGTTCAAACAGGCGCGAACAGCTCAAGCTTGCTGATTCTGGTGGTTTGACGACTGCGCCGTTGCCGGTGATCAGTGCGGCAACCAGATTGCCTGCGGTTTCAGCAATCGGTTGTTCCGGGCTTGGTGTCAGCAGAAACAGGCCACGTCCATGAAGTACGCTCAGGTGAGTCGTAAACTGATCAGCATATAGCTGGATTGGTTGTAACTGCTGCTCGGCAACACCTATATAGTAGTAGGCAAGATCGGCGGCATCCCGAAGCTCTTCCAGAGCGTGGCGTATCGGTTTGCCGGTCTCGCGAGCCAGACAAACGGCGAGAGGGATCGCTTCCTCTACCAGCATGTCGGCAAAATTGATCAGTGGCTTTCGGCGCTCTTCAATGCTCAATGCATCCCAGTCACCCTGAACGTTAGCAACCGCTGCCAATGCCTTGCGCACCTGATCTTCACTGGGTACCCATCGTTTGCCGATCACCTCTCGGGTATCCGACGGAGACAGACAGTCGATCTGTGTATCAGACTGCCCACCGGCATCACCCGAAATGATTGATCGGGCAACCAACTGGGTGGCATTAACAGATTCAATCACCAGTTTCAGGGCATTGGATGTTTCTATCTGTTCCAGTCGGATACCCGGTGCACGCTTGCGGACTCCATCAAAGATATCAACAGGTGAGGGGATCTGTCCGAGCTCCGGTGCTATCGCTTCGTTTGGTAACCAGGCCTCAAACTGTCCGTTTTTAGGTATCAGACCTGGCGCACGGGCGAACTCCACCGCAGACAATAGAGGAGTTAGTTGTGTTGCAATAGCGAGAAAACGTAACGCGATCTGATAGTTGGCGCTGATCGCCTCCTCGGTTCTCAGTATGGGGTAGGATGACAGCGACAGGCGTTGTGCTTCTATGACCTCTTCGTCCAGTGAGTCGTATGGAAGCAGACGAACAGCAATTTGAATTTGCTGATCACGACAGAGCGATTCCAGCCATCCAAGCGTTGGAATCAGTCGCTTGGAACTGGCCAGCAGACTTAAACCTAAACGGGTTCCTGTTCCTGTTCCTGTTTCAATAAGTTTCTGAAAGAGCTGCAACTGGATGTTAAGGCGTTGTTCGTTGCAAGTATCAAACAACAGAGTGGCATCATGCTGATTCGTTGCATGCAGGATCGGTACAAGTCGTTTTATCAGATCTTTAGCAGCGACCTCAAAATGACTGTTCTGGTAACGTGGATCGAGCATCTCCGGGCGTAATAACAGTATATCGCCCGGCTTGAGCTGCTCCGTTGCAGTTAAATATCGGTTGAAGTTGTGGTCAGCCTCCTGACGACTGATCGGCTCGACCAGATTTTCAACACGTACTGGCGCTATATCAGCAGGATGAACCGGGCAGCCTTGTGGCTGAAACATCTCCTGAAGCTGCTCTATGAGTAATGTATCGGGCTTAAGAAAATATCGATCCAGTGCTCTTCGCAGCGTCCGCCGGTCCAGCAATCGAAACTCTTCTGTCAGGTAGATTGCCAGTGGCAGCATAACCAGATTACACCCAGTCAGGTAAGATTAAGTTAAACAGAGTATTACCGAATACCCCTGCAGCTCAACACAAGTTTAGTCGCTTGGACTGACTTTGTTTAGTCTGATTTGGAAATGCCATACAATCCGTGTGGCGGGTCGGGGCGTCCCCGGTATCGCTATACTTTGTGTTTTATAGAATCGAGAAAAATAAACTGTGCAACGTAAGTTGATTGTCACGCTGTCGACGGTACATGGGTCGCGTCAGATAACGCTGTCACAAATAACGCGATACTTCGTACTATTAATGCTGATTGTCGCTGGTGTGTCATTCGCGCTCTCCTACTATCTGCTGTTTCGCACCAGTCAGTCACTGGAAAATTTGGAAGGTGAGTACAGCGTACTCAACAGTGAATATGAGAACCTGAATTATGAGCTGGATCAGGTCAGCGGTGAGCGTGATCTGATTAAGGCGCGTTACGATGTGGCGATGGGCAGTCAACGTCTCTATCTGAGCGAACTGGATTCATTAAATGATCGCCTGCTATCGATCTCCAAAGAGCGTGAAAATCTGCTTGAGCAGACCGACGCGCTGAATCAGAAACTGAACGTTCTGGGACAGGTTGAGGAGCAGAAGGATCAGCTTGAAGAGCAGAAGGTACAGCTGGAGGATGAAAATCTGGCGCTTAGTATTAAGCTGGGTGATCTAAGCGCGTCTCTCGGATTGGGGGAGCTGCGCACTGATCAGACTCTTGAGCAGCAGGCTGACTGGCTTGAAGCCGCCGCGCGTGAACGGCTCTACATGATGCACGCGATCCCTAATGGATCTCCGGGACAGGATGCGCGGATTACCAGTCGTTACGGTCCCCGGGTGAATCCCGTTACCGGGAAATCAACGGTGCATCGCGGTATAGATTTCAGGATGGACGTAGGTACGCCGGTATTTGCCACGGCTGATGGGATCGTTGAGTCAGCGGGTAAGGATAATAACGGCGGTTTTGGTAAGATTGTCCGGATACAGCACAGTTTTGGCTTCAGAACCTATTATGCACATCTGAGTAAAGTGCTGGTGAAAGCCGGGCAGTATGTTAAAAAGGGCGATCAGATTGCTTTGAGTGGTAACACTGGACGTTCAACCGGACCCCATCTTCACTATGAGGTTCGCCGACTCTGGACCTCAATGGATCCGGAGCCCTTTATGAACTGGGCGCTGTCCAATTTTGAACAGCTTTTCGATGAAGTTGAGGAGGTAGATTGGGAATCCTTAGGAAAGCTTTATCCCCTTCACGTCGCCAGGAAGGGCTAACGATCGTCCCTAACGGAGCAAGGGTTCAGGGCGACCTTATGCTCGATTCCAAACTGCATCTTGATGGGCGGTTTGAAGGACTTCTGGATTGCTCCAACACGTTGGTAATCGGAAAAAGCGGCCTGTTAAAAGGGCGTATCAGAGCGGAAGAGGTGATTGTCAGCGGACGCGTTCAGGGTGAACTGATATGCTCAAAACTGCATATTCTGGCAGGTGGTAAGGTCTCCGGTCGCATCTCTTGCGACACCTTTATTCTGGAAGATAAGGGTGATTTTTCCGGAGAGCGGATGCGTTCCGGTGAACAGGCAAACAGTATCATTGATGAGGCGCAACAGTTGCTGGATGAACCGATGGCCGTGCTAAATACCGCGGAGGTGACATTGGATAATCTGTTCGACAGTCTGCCGACTCAGGTGAAAATTGATCACCCAGACAAGAAACGATAGGGGAGTTGAACAATGTGTGAGTTGATGGGGATGAGCGCCAATGTCCCGACTGACATCTGCTTCAGTTTCTCTGGCCTGATGCAGAGGGGAGGCGGAACCGGTCCACATAAAGATGGTTGGGGGATCGGCTTCTACGAAGGGAAAGGGCTGCAAACCTTCCACGACTCCAAACCCAGTATAGATTCTCCGATAGCAGAACTGATCTGTCAGTACCCGATCAAAAGTCGCACCGTGGTTAGCCATATTCGACAGGCGAATGTGGGTGAGGTGAATTTGGAAAATACGCACCCGTTCAGTCGTGAACTCTGGGGATACGCTTGGACTTTTGCGCATAACGGACAGTTAGACCGTTCTCTCTTCGACTGGCCACTTAAATTCTATAAGCCTGTGGGTACGACAGATTCGGAATACGCATTCTGCTGGATCATGGATCAGTTACGAGAGCAGTTTCCGGAACGTCCGGCCGATATGGGACCTCTGGTTGAGCTGCTGGCCTCCTGCGCTGATAAACTCAGATCGCTCGGTGTGTTTAATATGCTGCTGACTGAATCTGAATATCTGTTTTGCTACTGTACGACGAAGCTTCACTGGATCACCCGCCGGGCTCCTTTCGGTCTGGCCCAACTGAAAGATGCAGAATTGACGGTCGATTTTCAGGGTGAAACCCAGCCCGATGATGTGGTTACCGTGATCGCCACTGAACCCCTGACTAGCAATGAGGATTGGCATAAACTGGAGCCTGGGCAGTTCTGCGGGTTCTATTTTGGTGAACACTGTTTCAGGTGATGAGTTAATTGAGTAACCCGATCATCTCATCAGGCTTAATCTCGGAACTTCTGGTCGGTCTTCGCCAGCATTATGGTGAACGTCCGGCATTGGGTAAGGATGGGCTGATTCTCAGCTATGCGGATCTGGAGCATCTGAGTCGTCGGCTGGCAGCCTGGTTTCAGGTTGAGATGGGACTGTCACAGGGCGACAGGCTCATTGTTCAGTTACCAAACCATCCCAATTACCCACTGGTGCTGTTTGCAGCGTTACGTGCCGGATTGGTGGTCGTTAATCTGCCAAACAACTGCAGTTTAGAGGATATTGAGCAGGCACTGAAAACAACACGGGCGCGAGTGTTTGTTTATGATCGCGGTTGTGCACAGGCACACATCTTTCTGCAGCACTCAGGTGCTAGCTTAAGCTATATACAGGCTGACGCAGATGATATGGAGCTCTGGTGGCGGAAAGGTGTGGTTAAAAGTGTCTCGCAGCTTCTTTCCCGAATTTTTAAACCCTCAGATGGTCAGGGTCCGTATCATCTGGACAGAATTCTCTCATCTGATGTTCGTCCCGGGTATCGAGATCCGGAGCTCGATTCGAGCCATCCTGCATTGATCCAATATACCAGTGGTACCACAGGACCGGCAAAATGTGCACTGGTCACTCATAACAGTCTGCTGGCAAACCTGACACAGTTAAATCTCGCGCTGGATGAAATGGAACACCAGGAGCCTCAGAGGCTTCTGCAGGCGTTGCCGCTCTATCACGGGTATTCACTGATGATCACGCTGGCGCACTGGTCCCGGGGCGGTTATGTCGAGCTAGTTAGTGATGCGCGGAATACCAATCAGTTAGTGGATCTTTTCGAGCGAGTTAAGCCGACCAGTTTCGTGGCGATAAGCCCTATTTTTATCGAACTGAGCCGTCACTTGGTATTCAGTCAGCTCGATTTTTCACAGCTGGTTTGCACGTTTTCGGGTACAGCACCGGTGAGCGAGCCACTTGCGGAGCGATGGGCACTGATAACGGGTTGTACCATTACTCAGGCCTATGGAATCGCAGAAGCCTCGCCATTTATTACACTCGATACCAGTGGTCCGACACGCTCAGGTTGTTTGGGTAAGCCTCTGATCGAGACTCAGATACGCATAGTGGATGAACAGGGTCTAGTGCTACCGACAGGAGGGGTTGGAGATATTCAGGTCAAAGGACCGCAGACTGTGCCCGGGTACTGGAGCGAGTCGGGTTTATCTTCGCTGGAGCTCAGTCCGGACGGTTGGTTTAGAACGGGTGATATAGGTCGTTTATCCCCCGAAGGAAAGCTGGGTTTTGTAGAGCGTAAATCTGATGTGATTCAGTTAGGAGGGTTCAGGGTCTTTCCATCTGATGTGGAAATGATCGTTAACGCGCACCCTGATGTAATTGATTGCAGTGTTGTTGCCGTTGATGATCAGAAAGGACTGAAACAGCTAAAACTTGTGGTTGTCAGTAATAATCGACATTTAACTCGTAAGCAGATACGTGATTACTGCAGGGAGCGCCTGACGCAGTATAAGGTGCCGTCAATCGTCGAATTTCGTGAGACACTGCCACACTCTCCGGTAGGGCGTGTACTGAGGCACCAATTGCAAAATCCGTCCTCATACGATTAAAGGGTCTTTCGTCATGCAGAGTTCGTTTTCATATTGCGGTTTATCTATCCCCATCTATGTTAGGATGGCGTATAAAAAATAATCAATAGTCACAATAGTCGGATAGAGAATATGGAATACCGGGTATTGATTCAGAGTCTGGTTCAAGTTTTTCAGAGGAGACTCGTACTCTATCTGATGATGTTTTTGATCCTCCTTATTAGGGCTGAATATTCTGCTTCAGCGACGGCTATTGAATACTCAGTGGAACCGATCTCCCCCATTAGCGAACCCCAGAATATTGATGCAGCACGAGCAGCATTAGGGGAGAGACTGTTTAATGATCCTCGACTATCCAGTGACGACACAGTTTCGTGCGCAAACTGTCATGTTTTGTCTGCCGGCGGTGATGATGGTTTAGTACACTCGTTTGGTGTAAACGGCGCAGAAGGCGTCATTAATTCCCCTACGGTTTACAACAGCTCACTCAACTTTGTTCAGTTCTGGGATGGTCGTGCCCCTACCCTTGAAGAGCAGGTCGTTGGACCTGTTCACAACCCGATTGAGATGGCATCGAACTGGGTGCAGGTGATAGGCAAGCTAAATCAGGATCCCGAGTACGTCAGTCAGTTTCGCTCGGTATTTTCGGAGGGTTTAACCGCTGAGAGTATCAAGAGCGCTCTAGCTGAATACGAAAGAACTCTGGTAACGCCCGACAGTCCATTTGATAGATATCTGAAAGGCAACCATACCGCCATCTCTGCGGATGCGAAAGAGGGATATCGTCTGTTTAAATCCTATGGATGCAGTTCTTGTCATCAGGGACAGAGTGTTGGCGGAAATATGTATGAAAAAATGGGGATTTTTCATGACTATTTCGCTGACCGAGGGAATGTGACTGACGCAGATCTCGGGCGTTTCAATCTAACTCGTGAGGAACTTCACCGTTACGAGTTCAAGGTACCTAGCCTGCGGAATATAGCGCTTACTGCGCCTTATTTTCATGATGGTTCGGCGAAATCGTTAGGGCAGGCGGTCAGAACCATGGGCTGGTACCAACTGGGTCGCAGGATTCCCGATGATGATGTGAAAAATATAGTCGCTTTTCTGGAGTCTCTGACGGGTCAGCATAAGGATCTTGCTCAATGAACAAGGCAGAGAACCCCTTTATTGCCAGAGCATTTATTGTCCTGTTCAGTGCAATTCTGGTCGGGTTACTACTTTTCTTTTTGGCTAAAAGTCAGGGGGCAGACTCTGAAGAACATGCAGCGGTTGTTGATCAGGTAGCAGCTTTGGAGAAGATCGAAGCTACTCTCGATGAAAGCGTGATTGCAACTCGTTATCGTATGGTACTGGATTATGATCGAGTAGCGTTGATGACCAGAGCGCTTACGACGGGGAATCAAAAACTGCAGGCGTTGTTGGGGGATGAAGAAAGCTCGGACTGGCGTCATTATATGGAGCTAGTGCAGAAGAAGAGCACTGCTGTAGAGAACTTCAAGTCGCATAATGCAGTTTATCATAATCTGCTTAGCCACTTTCCTAAGCTAATCGAAGATTATGAGCTTTATCTGTTGCGGGAAAATCGTCTGGATTCGGAGCATCTGTCTCTAGCTCAGAAATTACTTCGAGTGTTGACCCTCTACAACCTCTCCTCCTTTAGCGAGTATCTAAACGATACAACACTCTATCGGGATCAGTTGCATCATATAAAGAAAAGTGTCGCCGGAGAGGAGCGTGGATATCTTGATCAGATTCTAATGCAGACTGATTTAATTCTGGAATATCAACGGGACGTAAAAAACTATCTGAGCCAAACTCTATCGATAGATTTGGAAACGTCCCTTGCTGCTATCTATCGAGACTACGCATATACCTATACCGAGCGTCAGCAGAAGGCTGATAAATACCGCGAAGGGATGTTCGCAATCGGTGCTTTGATGGCATTCCTGATTTTGGTTGTGTTGATCAGACTAAGATGGTCCTCCAAAAAGCTGGAAGAGGCGATGCGCGAACTGAACTTTCAAAAGTTTGCACTCGACCAGCATGCGATTGTCAGTATCGCCGATGTAAAAGGTCGAATCACTTATGTTAATGATAAGTTCTGTGAGGTGAGTGGTTATACAACTGAGGAACTGATCGGACAGAACCACAGAATTGTCAAATCTGATGAACATGATAAAGCGTTTTTCCAGCAGATGTGGCGGACTATTGCCTCTGGTGAGGTGTGGAATGGCGAGATAAAAAACTGGTCTAAGGATGGTGAGGAATATTGGGTCTCATCAACCATTGTGCCGCTGATGGATAGTCAGGGTAAGCCATTCAGATATGTGTCCATTCGTACCGAGATTACGCGCCGTAAGCAGATCGAGATGGAGCTTGAGAAGAACCATCGATTCCTTGCAGGCATGACGGACGCTATGGGGGAAGGTGTTTATGCGTTGGATTCCAACGGCATATGTACCTTTGTCAATAAGGAGGCGACGCGGCTATTCGGTTACAGAGCTGAGGAACTGATTGGGAAAAATCTGCATAATCTGGTTCATTTTCAGACAGAGGATGGAACGCCGGTACTCGAAGAGCAGTGTCCTACCCGCAAGAGTATTAAGCGCAACCAGATCTATCGCTCATTTAATGAGTTCTTTACTCATAAAGATGGCACCCTGTTCTCAGGTTCCATAGTCGCTGTACCGTTGCTTGAGCATGGCAAAATGGTCGGTTCTGTCGCTGTATTTCAGGATATCTCTGAACGTCGACGCCAGGAGGCGGAGTTGGCTGAGGCGCGTGATGAAGCGACCAGAGCCGCTAAGGCGAAAAGTGAATTTTTGGCGAATATGAGCCATGAGATACGAACGCCGATGAACGCCGTGATCGGCATGACCCATCTGATACAGCAGACTGAACTGACGCGGAAGCAGACCGACTACATAGAAAAGATCAGTAATGCATCCAAGACCCTGCTGGGAATCATTAACGATATTCTGGATTTCTCCAAGATTGAAGCTGGCAAGCTTGATATCGAAGCTGAACCTTTCCAGCTTAGCGGGACGCTGGACAACCTCACTACGCTGGTGTCAGGCAACGTGCAGGCTAAAGGGCTGGAACTGCTGATTGCAATCGATTCGGACGTGCCTGATGGGTTGATCGGTGATGCGTTGCGTTTAGGGCAGGTGCTGACCAATCTTTCCAGTAATGCGGTTAAGTTTACCGAACAGGGTGAGATTCTTATCCGCGTTAATCTGGTGGAGAAAAATGATACTCAGGTGAAGCTGAAATTTACCGTCAGCGATACCGGCATAGGAATGACTGAAGCGCAGGTGGCTAAGCTGTTCCAGTCATTCAGTCAGGCTGATGCATCAACCACGCGCAAGTACGGTGGTACGGGGCTGGGGCTGGCGATCAGTAAGCAGCTTGTTGAGCTAATGGGTGGCGAAATTCATGTAGAGAGTACTCCGGGAGAGGGTAGTCGGTTTATCTTTACGTCTGTGTTTGGTCTGGGAGCCGATACGGGTCCTGTGCGGCAGTCTGTATCGTCAGATCTTAGCGGTATTCCAGTTCTGGCTGTCGATGATAGTGCTGTGGCGCGAGAGATTATCGAGCAGATGACCAGAGATCTGTCGTTTAACGTCCATTGCGCGTCCGGCGGCAGAGACGCGGTTGAAGCAGTTCGTGCTGCTGATCGGGCAGGTACTCCGTTCAAGATCGTCTTTATGGACTGGAAAATGCCCGAAATGAACGGTCTTGAGGCGTCTCGCACGATACTTTCAGACCGATCCTTAGATGCGCCACCGAAGATTGTGATGGTTTCTGCTTACGACTTTGATGTGATGCTGGGAGGGACTGATGGATTAGAGATCAGTGCCTTCCTGTCGAAACCTGTCTCGCCCTCATCACTGCTGGATGCCAGCATGATGGCCTTGGGGCATCATGGTCTGAAAGAGCACTCTCTGTCTGATAGTGATAATAATCTCCGGCCAGTATCAGGGCGGGAAGGTGCCCGGATTCTGGTTGTAGAGGATAATGAGATAAACCAGCAGGTAGTGAAAGAGCTGCTGGAAATTGCTCAGATGGTTGTTGTTACCGTGAACAATGGTCGCGAAGCGGTCGATCTGATCAGTAGCAGTTCAGATCGCTTTGATGCCGTACTGATGGATATACAGATGCCGGTGATGGATGGCTATCAGGCAACGCGCCTACTACGAAACTCTGTGAATAATGCCGATCTGCCGATAATTGCGTTAACAGCAAATGCGTCCGTTGCGGATCAGGACAAGGCCTATGCAGCGGGAATGAATGGCTACGTAATCAAGCCTATCGATCCGAAGCAGCTCTATGAGACGTTGGGACGCTGGGTCAAACTGAGCGATACAACGGGTGTGATATCTGACAAACCAAAAGAGCTGAATACTGAGAGTCTACCGGCTCTTCCAGGTTTTAAGGTGGAACAGGCTCTGTCGCGCGTAGGTGGGCGAGTCTCCTCCTATCTCAATCTGTTAGCTATGTTTGTCGACAATCGCTCTGATGCGGTGAGTGAGATACGTGTTGCCCTCGAACAGGGCGATCATGAGTCTGCTGTACGCACAGCTCATACACTGAAAGGTGTTGCTGGCAACCTCGGCGCAAGCGATCTGGAACATCTGGCACAGAGAGCAGAGACTGCACTTAACGCGAATGAACGGCCGATTGAACCACTGTTAACCGAGTTAGAGGATCTGCTTCAGTTAACAGTTGAGCAGATTCGCAAAAATGCGTTGCAGACGGATCAGCTCGCAACGCCTCACAGAGCCATAAGTTTTGAAGAGCTATCGGTCAAACTAACAGCGTTGAAAAATCTGTTAGAGAACTATGATTCTGAAGCGGAAGATCTGCTTGACGAGATTATCTCTCAGTCTGGGCGTTCTAAACTTTCTACTGATCTGTCGTTGATGCAAAAATCACTGAAAATGTTTGATTTTGATGGTGCATCAGAGATACTTCAGCAGATACTCACGAAGAGCCAGAATCCAACGGATGGGGGTATCAATAATGAATAGTGACCCCAAAAAGACGGTTCTTGTGGTTGATGATACGCCTGAAAACCTCAATGTGGTCAAAGGCGTACTGGTACCTACCTATAGAGTGATAGCGGCTGTTAACGGGCTGTTGGCACTGAAACTTGCTGAAAAGCAGGCTCCTGATCTTATTCTGCTCGACGTGATGATGCCTGATATGGATGGCTTTGAAGTTTGTCGTCGTCTGAAGGCGAATCCGCAGACAGCAGACATTCCGGTAATCTTTCTGACCGCTAAAAATGAGATTGAAGATGAAACCTCAGGGTTTGATCTGGGTGCTGTCGACTACATCACCAAACCCATCTCTCCGCCAACACTGATACGGCGGGTGGCAACGCACCTCTCACTGGTCCGGGCTCAGGCCGTTACAGAACTGGCTCATGCGGCGATTCGTATGCTGGGTGAAGCGGGTCACTATAACGATACAGATACGGGGAACCATATCTGGCGGATGGCAGCCTACTCCAGTGAGCTGGCACTGGCGGCCGGATGGCCTGAAGATCGCGCTGAACAGCTGGAGCTGGCCGCGCCTATGCACGATACAGGAAAGATCGGTCTTCCAGATTCGATTCTGAAGGCGCCTCGCCCGCTTGAGCCGATGGAGTGGGAGGTGATGAAGACTCATGCCAAGATCGGGCATGAGATTCTTGGTATGTCGAGTAACCCGGTATTTCAGTTAGCGGCCGATATTGCACTCAGTCATCATGAAAAATGGGATGGCAGTGGCTATCCTCAGGGATTGGTAGGGAAAGAGATCCCTGAGTCTGCAAGAATTGTGGCGATCGCTGATGTATTTGATGCGTTGACGACGAAACGCCCCTATAAAGAAGCCTGGAGTGTTGAAAAGGCGATGGCTGAGATTCAGCGTGGTTCAGGCCACCATTTTGATCCTGAGCTAGCCGAGCTGTTTGTCTCGATAGAACCCCGCATTCGCGAGATACAGAAGGAGTGGAGTCAGTAAGCTATCGAGAAAAATCAATAATCTCAGGCTAGGGGAAAAGGAGCCTGTGCTCTAGGAAACCTGCGATCAAGTCCCGAGTTTTCGGCTAATTCACCAGTTTTTGTGACTTGGCTAACGTTTTGGATCAATTCAGCCAAAACTTCCCTAAATTTCAGGAGGATTACCTAGTGAATCCGTAACTCAGGAGAGAGTCGCGGATTCTCTCAGGCTACAGGACTTATTCGCACGTTCCCTTGCTTACCGAAACCACCTCCAGACGGTATAATCCCCGCTCGTTTCGAGTGAGGTTAAGGTTTTGATTGAAGGCGTAAAACAACTGTCAGAATTGCTGGGTTCTTGCAGGCTATCTGATCGGTTTCGTTTTAAGCGCAGTATTGATCGTCTGAAAGGTTCTAATGACACCGAAGCCCTTCAGAAGCTCTCCGAGGACATTTCAGCTTCCATCGCTTGGGTTGATCGGCGCAAAGAACTTCACAAAGTCATTCATTATCCAGACTTGCCTGTTACTGCTCGAAGAGAGGAGATCGCTGAAGCTATCCGTGATAATCAAGTGATCGTTCTGGCAGGTGAAACAGGTTCAGGGAAGACCACACAGCTACCTAAAATCTGCCTTGATTTAGGATTGGGTCGCAAAGGATTAATCGGGCATACCCAACCGAGACGATTAGCCGCTCGTTCAGTCGCTTCTCGTGTAGCGGAAGAGCTTGGCTCCAGTCTTGGCGAGTCAGTGGGCTTTCAAGTCCGTTTTCATGAAGAGGTCAGCGACGATACCCTGATCAAGGTTATGACAGACGGTATTCTGCTGGCAGAAACTCAGAATGATCGTTTCCTGGAAAAATACGAAGTTCTGATCATAGATGAGGCCCATGAGAGAAGTCTTAATATAGATTTCCTGTTGGGCTACATAAAAACTTTGTTGCCAAAGCGTCCTGAACTAAAGCTGATCATCACCTCAGCAACGATAGATGTTGAACGCTTCTCCAGCCATTTTCTCAATGCTCCTGTAATAGAGGTTACGGGGCGAACCTACCCCGTAGAAGTGCTTTACCGACCGCTTCATGACTTAGATTCTGAAGACGATAAGGCGATGGATCTTCAGGATGCTATCCTTGCGGCGGTTGAGGAGATCCAGTCTATCAACAGGCAAACGATGGACGGTGGGCCTACCGATATTTTGGTGTTTTTGCCGGGTGAAAGAGAGATACGGGAGACGGCAGATACCCTCAGAAAGGCGCAGATAAAAGACCTTGAGATCCTTCCGCTTTATGGACGGTTATCGCTTGCTGAGCAGAATAAGGTGTTCTCAGGTATCAGATCAGGCGGGACAAAATTAATCCTATCCACAAACGTGGCTGAAACTTCAGTTACCGTTCCGGGGATTCGCTATGTAATTGACCCCGGTCTGGTTCGCATCTCCCGTTACTCCTATCGGGCAAAGGTTCAGCGCCTGCCGATCGAACCGGTATCTCAGGCGAGTGCGAATCAGCGTGCCGGACGCTGTGGACGTATCGCGCCAGGGACCTGTATTCGCCTCTATTCCGAAGAGGACTTCAATACACGGGCCGAATTTACCGATGCTGAGATCAGGCGTACCAATCTTGCCGCGGTAATCCTGCAGATGCTGCAGCTAAGGCTGGGTGATATACAGCAGTTCCCGTTTATTGATCCACCGGATAAACGCTTTATTAATGATGGATACAAACTGCTCGAAGAGCTTCAGGCCGTTGATGCTAAACGTAAACTGACGCCGCTGGGACGTCAGCTCGCAAAACTGCCGGTTGATCCGCGTATTGCACGCATGCTGATTGAGGGTGATCGTCAGGATGCGCTGTCTGATGTGCTGGTTGTTGCCAGTGCGCTGAGTATTCAGGATCCTCGGGAGCGTCCGGCAGATAAACGTCAAGCAGCGGATGAGAAGCATCGCCAGTTTCAGGATGATGACTCCGATTTTGCAACCCTGATTAATCTGTGGAACGCTTTTGAAAATGAGCGTCAGGAGCTGAGTCAGTCTCAGCTTCGTCGCTGGTGCCAGAAAAACTTTCTCTCTTTTATGCGGATGAGAGAGTGGCGCGATCTGCATCGCCAGCTTCACCTCAGTTGTAAGCAGCTTCAACTCACAGAGAAGGGAGGCGGGGCAGGTTATGAAGCCCTGCATAAATCTCTGCTGTCTGGCCTACTGGGTAATCTCGGATTCAAACAGGAGAAAGGTGAGTATCTAGGCGCCCGAAATCGTCGTTTTCGGATATTTCCGGGATCCGGCCAGTTTAAAAAGAATCCCAAGTGGGTGGTAGCCGCTGAACTGATTGAAACCTCCCAGTTGTACGCGCATACGGTCGCGCGTATCGAACCTGAATGGGTAGAACCTCTGGCGAAGCATCTGGTGAAACCCACCTATCTCGAACCGCATTGGGAGAAGAAACGGGCTCAGGTGGTCGCTACTGAACAGGTTCGCTTGTACGGATTACTGATCATTCCGGGGCGCAAAGTGCATTATGGTGCGATTGATCCGCAAACCTCGCATGAGATTTTTATCAGATCAGGTCTGGTTGAGGGTGAATACCGTACCAAGGCACCCTTCTATCAGCATAATCAGGCGCTGTTGGAGCGCGTAGAGGCGCTTGAGGATAAGTCGCGTCGCCGTGATCTGCTGGTTGATGAGGAGACGCTTTATCAGTTTTATGCGGATCGTCTGGCGGTAGAAGACGGATCACAACTGGTAAATGGCAAGGGATTTGAGTCCTGGCGCAAGCGTGTAGAGCAGACCAGTCCCCGCCATCTCTTCTTTACGGAAGAGGATGTGATGCAGCGTACAGCTGAGCACGTCACCGAATCAGATTATCCTGATCAGTTACCGGTGGATGGTATCGACCTCAATCTTTCCTACGCGTTTGAGCCGGGAAAAGAGGTGGATGGCATCAGTATCGATTGTCCGTTGCCACTGTTGTCCCGGTTTTCGACACAGAAGGCCGACTGGCTGGTACCGGGTATGCTGGCAGCTAAGATCGAGGCGATTCTGCGGGGTCTGCCGAAACAGGAGCGTAAACATTTCGTACCTATTCCGAACTATGTATCAGCATTGAGCGAGCAGTTGGTTTTTGCTGAGGGTGATCTGTATGAAGCGCTCAGCCTGAAGCTCCTGCGTATGACCGGGCATCGGGTTCAGCCGCAACAGCTAAGAGACGTTAAGTTAGATCCTCTGTATCGTGCGAATATCCGGGTACTCGATTCAGAGGGTCGGGTTCTTGGGCAGGGACGTGACTGGGAGGTGTTGAATCAGCGTTTCGGAAAGGCGGCTGAGACGGCCATGCAACGGTCGCCAAAACAGCGATGGGGAGAAACCGGGTTAACCGACTGGAGCTTCGGTAGCCTTCCGGAATCGATTCTGATTCGCCATGCTGGCGGTATTGAAGTGGAGGCCTACCCGGCGCTTATTGATGCTGGGGACTCGGTTGAACTCAGAGTTGAGCAGCAACAGTTGGATGCACAGCGTTTAACTCAGCGGGGGCTGGCTCGCCTGCTACTGCTATCGCTGCAGACACAGGTTACTCAGGTGCGGCATCGACTGCCGAAACTGGCAAAAGCTGTACTGCTCAGTGGTAAGGGCTTTACCGAACGTCATCTGCAGGATCAGATATTGATGGCGGCCGTCAGGTCGATTACACAGGCGTCTGAAATACCGCGGGACCGGGAAACCTTTACCCGGCTGAGTGATCAGGTACGTGCTGAACTGATGGAACGCGCTTTATCGATTGTCAGTTTTGTTACCGATCTCCATGCAGTACTGCACCGTATTAACAAGAGGCTTTCCGGTCGCGTTGATCTGCAAACAGTCCCTGTGCTCAACGATATACGAGCGCAATTGGATCGTCTGGTTTATTCCGCTTATCTGGCTGAAACAGATCCTGAATGGTTGCAGCAGCTTCCAAGATATCTGCAGGCGATCGAGGTTCGACTTGAAAAGTTTCAACGTAATCTTCGTCAGCAGGTTGTCTGGTCTGAAGAACTCGTTCAGTGGCAGCAGCGTTATGAGTCTGCTTTGAGCAAAGCTGAAGCGCGGGGGGCTATCTCTGAAGCGTTGCGCGAGTTTAAATGGTGGCTTGAGGAATATCGTGTTTCGTTGTTTGCGCAGGAGCTGGGTACTCAGTTCAAAATATCTGACAAGCGACTGAAGCAGAAATTTAAAGAATTAACTGAATAACGATTTAGTCTGATTGAACCTCTGTCTGGGTCAGCTACAATAGTCCCCTCAGGTTCTATCTGATATTTAGTTTTTCGGGAGCGTAGATGAGTATTTTTGGACGTTGGTTCCAACTGGTTACTCTGTGTTGTTTGTTGGTGTCCAATACGGTTTTCGCGGATGAAGTTAATAAAGCGGATCCTTGGGAAGGTTATAACCGCGCAATGTTTAGCTTTAACGATGCGGTTGATCGTGCGTTGATTAAGCCGGTAACTAAGGGTTATCGCTTTATCATGCCCGACTTTGCGGAGAGGGGAGTTAATAACTTCTTTGAAAATATTTCGGATGTCGTGACCTTCTTCAATAACGTTCTGCAGGGTAAACCCAAAGAAGCAGCTCAGGATTTCTCCCGGGTCGTGGTAAATACGACCATTGGGATCGGCGGCCTTATCGACGTTGCCTCCGCTATGGATATTCCGAAACATGATGAAGATTTTGGCCAGACTCTTGGCGTCTGGGGGGTTGAATCCGGCCCCTATCTTGTACTGCCGTTTCTCGGTCCATCAAGTCTCAGGGACGGTGTCGCTCTGATACCTGATGCGATGGTTGATCCGCTGCAGCAGGTTGGCGATGAGGACACAAACACGGCGCTTCAGGTGCTACGCGTATTAGATAACCGCTCTGAGTTTATGAAAGCTGAAGAGGTGGTTACAGGCGATCGTTATATCTTTATCCGGGACGCTTATCTTCAGAAGCGTCGTTTTGAAGTCCATGACGGTACATTGCCGTTTAATCCAGATGATTTCTAAATCTCTAAATTTTAGTATTACGATGACTGCCAGAGCTGTCATGCGGGAGCGGTGTAGGTAATCCTATGAATCGCCACGAGCAGCGGATTCTGATCTATTCCCAAGATGACCAGATAACGGATCTGATCGCTGATCTCTGTGACGCATCCCATGGTACCGGGCTACGGATCACTATTGCGACTGATCAATCCTTACTTGAGGATCTGTTTGAACATCACCAGTTTGCGCTGGCATTTGTAAACATGTCAGGCTGGAACAGTGAACGGGTACTTGATCAGGTTGCATTCTCATTAAGCCCACAGCCAACTATCGCGATTGTTGAATCGGCAGAATCCAGTGTTCTTTTGCATGCCATGCGCAATGGAGCAGACAGTGTCTTTACGCTGCCTGAGCTGCGCGGTGATACAGGACCGCTGATCTACTGTCTTGATCGTCAGTTAAAACGCGCCGCAGCAATAGAGCACGTCAATTATCTGCGCGATGTCTTGAGTCAGAGCCTCGAAGAGCTGAAAGATGATCAGGCCGCCGCGCGTCAGATTCAGGAGCGCCTGTTGCCGCCGCGTGAACAGAATGTTCACCAGATCACGGTTAGTTATGAACTGAAACCCTCCATGCTGTTGAGCGGTGATTTCGTTGACCTGATCCCTCTTAAGAAGAATAAGCTATTGTTCTATCTGGCGGATGTATCCGGACATGGCGCTTCCTCAGCGCTGGTAACCGTGTTGCTGAAAAACATCACCAACCGCCTGTTGCGTGGCTATAACGCAGGAGAGGCTCAAACGCTGGAAGATCCCGAAGCGATACTGAATCATGTGAATACAGAGCTTCTGGAAGCGAGTCTGGGTAAGCATATGACGATGTTTATCGCGACGCTGGATACCGAAACACTGGTACTGAACTATGCAGTCGGAGGTCATCATCCCATGCCTGTGCTGATTGATGATTCAGTCCCGGCGAGGTTTCTCGATGGGCGGGGAATGCCATTAGGATTGTTTGAAGCGGTGATGTTTGATACCCATCAGCTCCATCTGTCGGAAAATTTTAAGCTGTTCCTGTTTTCTGATGGCATTCTTGAGCTAATAAAGGGTGACAGTCTGGAAGATAAGGAGCACAATCTGCTCGAACTGTGCAGCGCACAAAATGCATCTCCACAGTCCATTATTCAACAAGTTGTGGTCGATGAATCACTCACCCCGGATGACGTGGCGGTGATGAAGGTATCCCGATAATGCATGCAAACTCTGGCGAAGTGATGTACGCCTTCCAGGATGGTCACTATGTGCTTAAGTTCCTTGGCGATGTGCGTCTGACACTCTGCTCTACAATCGATGAGCATCTGCGCGAAATATTAAGACGTGAAGATGTCACCGATACGCTGATCGATCTGACGGAAACCTCCAATATCGACAGTACCTCACTTGGCCTGATCGCCAAACTCGCAGTAAAAAGCGCTAAACATAATCTCCCCAAGCCAACACTGGTCTCTACTAATCCTGATATCACCCGTATTCTATTAGCGATGGGATTTGATCAGGTGTTCCTGCTCATTGATCAACTGCCAATGAGCCGTGCGGATCTTGAGAAGGTTCCCGTGGTTCAGGAGTCTGAAGAGCAGGTGCGTCAGCGCATCGTTGATGCACATAAGGTGCTGATAAGCCTGAATGATGCTAATCGCGATGAGTTCAAGGACCTGCTGGCGGCACTTGAGTGCTAAGTCTCTTATTTGTAATTCAGAGATCTATCAGTTGTGGTGTGCGCAGTCGAAAGGCCCGGGTACGCTTAAACGCCTGATCGACCGATACTGCTCTGAAACGAATCTCTGTACCCGGGCGTGCCTGAGCTAACTTTCCGATATCCGCTTCACAGATCGATCCTAGTTTCATATAGCCACCGAGCGTCTGGTGATCTGCAAGCATAATGATTGGGTGGCCGTTGGCGGGAAGCTGTACGCTACCGAGGGTAATCCCCTCAGATCTTATTCCATCAGTCGGTGGTGGAATGGCGTTTTCGCCTTCGAGTCTTAGCCCCATACGATCAGACAGGGGTAAGACTCTGTAGCGTTGATTGAAAAGCTTCTGCTTCTCAAGCCAGCTTAACTGGTAGTGCTGAAAGCCGATCACAAGATCCACAGTGAGTGCTTCAGGGTAGAGCTCTGTCATTGCTCCGGACAGTTGGCGTATGGGCTGTAAGGATGGAGCGCGTAGCAGTAGCTGCAGGCCGGATTCTAAACTGTTTCCATTCAGTCCACCCAGGTGTTCCCTCAGACAGGTTGAATAACTGTCAAACTGGGTGTCGAGGACTAAGCCGCCACTAACGGCCAGGTAGCTTCTTAACCCCTGTTTTGGTGGTTTGATCGCTAATCGGTCACCCGAGCGAAGATGCAGCGTTTGATTTAATGGCTGCGGAACTTCATTGATTGCAATAGATGAAGGTGCGCCACTGAGGGCAATGGAACAGTCGATTCCGCTCTTCAGAGTCAGTTTTCCCAGTGTGATTTCGAGTACGGCATCATTGGGATGGTTTCCGACCAGTGCATTGGCGATACGCATCGACCAGTTGTCAGCTGCACCGCTCTGGGTGATGCCAAGGTGAGCCCAGCCGAAGCGCCCCTGATCCTGAATCATCGTCAGCCCGCTACTCTCCAGAATTAGTAAGCCAGTCATCTACCACTCCCAGCGATCGGGATCGCGCTGAAGTTCAGAATAGAGAGTCCGGTCTATTGGTTGGAACTGAATCTGGTCACCGGTCCGGAGCTTCACCGGAATGGGTGAATCGGGATCAAAAAAATCCAGGGGTGAGCGGCCAAGAATATTCCATCCTCCGGGTGAATCTGCGGGATAGATTGCTGTTTGTCGGTCAGCAATTGCCAGACTTCCCTTAGGGGTTAACGCTCTGGGTGTTGCCAGACGGGGGGCTGCAATACGCGGATCAACATCGCCAAGATAGGCAAAGCCAGGTGCAAAGCCCAGTGCATACACTCTGTAGGTTGTTTCGCTATGCAGGCGCACGATCTGCTTATAGCTGAGTTTGGCATAACTGATCAGCCGATCGGCATCCAGCGCAAACTCTTCATCATAGCAGACGGGAATTTTTAACAGTCGTTCGGCCGCAGTGCTCTCTTGATCCGGCTGAAACTGGGCGAGTAAAGAAGCGAGCTGATTTTTCGCGTCACTGGGTGTTAACAGAAGTGGATCAAACACCACTAATAGTGACTGATAGGCGGGTAGCAGTTCGACAATCAGGTTGTTATGGCGAGCGCTAAAGTGGCGCCTGAGATGATCGGTAACCTGTCCAAGTTTACTGTTTAGTACAGCATCGCTGGCACCATCCAGATAGAGCATCAATGCTGTCTCTGAAGCGGTCTCAATGCGCCAGCCTTTCATGACTTGATTTAGCTGAGGTCACCACCCGCTTTGCGGATGGTTCCTACAGGATGATCGTTGTTTGTCACGTCAGTGTTACTATTCTGGGAATCATTGGCGATCTGCGTGGTGACCAGAAGTTCACGGATTTTTGAAACCAGTGCCAGTGCTTCGGGATTGTCTCCATGAACACAGAGGGTATCGATAGGCAGTTCAATCTCGGCACCGGATTGGGTGGTGATTTTTCGGTAACGGATAATCTGTTCCGCCTGACTCAGCGCCTTGTGTTCCGGGTGAACTGCATGGGGCTGGGTACGTGGTACCAGACGCCCGTCATCCTGATAGGCACGATCGGCAAAAGCTTCAAACAGCAGTGTTACTTCAAATTGGTTGGCGATCTGTTGATAGCGTTCAAACTCCGCTGTGGCCTGAATCATCAGGTGTACCGGATGGCTGAAGCGGGCGATGGTGCCTGCAATGGTGCTGAACAGCTCAAGGTCTCGCATCATGTCGTTATAGAGTGCACCATGAGGCTTTACATAGTCGAGATTAAGTCCCTCAGTGCGTGCCAGACCATCCAGTGCACTCATCTGATAGAGCAACATGGATTCAAGCTCTTCTCCCTCAAGCTTGATCGAGCGGCGGCCAAACCCCTGCAGGTCCGGATAGGAGGGGTGGGCACCGATAGATACACCATGCTGTTTGGCTAATTTTAGCGTGTTTAACATCGTCAGTGGATCTCCCGCATGGTAACCACAGGCGATGTTTGCCTGATCCAACATTGGCATCAGTGCCTGATCCATTCCCATGGTCCAGGCACCAAAACTCTCTCCAAGATCAGCATTCAGCAGCATTAATGCTCCTTGATTTATCGGATAATCAGACCGCGTTAGCCAGTTTTTGTTCCAGCTTAACCTGATCTTTCGCAAAGTTGCGAATACCCTCAGCCAGTTTTACCGTTGCCATGGCGTCGTCATTCATCGACCAGCGGAATGAAGATTCGGTCAGACAGGATTTATCTTCAGCGCCCTGAGTATTGGATGAGTCAAGGCGTCTCTCCAGCGGCGATTCAACCGACGCTAACGCCTGAAGCAGAGCAGGGCTGATGGTCAGCCGATCACAACCTGCCAGTGACTGGATCTCTCCGATATTACGGAAGCTGGCACCCATAACAATGGTGTTGTACTGGTTGGCTTTATAGTAGCGGTAGATGCGGCTCACCGACTGAACACCGGGATCCATATCACCGGTGAAGTCTGCATCAGGCGTCTGGCCTTTGTACCAGTCCAGAATTCGGCCAACGAACGGAGAGATCAGATAAGCGCCTGCATCGGCACACGCCTGCGCCTGGGCAAATCCAAACAGCAGCGTAAGGTTGCATCGGATACCGGCCTTCTCAAGCTGAGCGGCGGCTTCTATCCCTTCCCAGGTAGAGGCGATTTTGATCAGGACGCGATCTTTGGGCACGCCCTGCGACTCATACAGCTCGATCAGGCGGTGTGCTTTTGTCAGTGTCGCCTGAGTGTCAAAGGAGAACCGTGCATCAACCTCGGTCGAGATATAGCCAGGAACGATCTGCGTAATCTCTTTGCCAATAAGTACCGCCAGATAATCGGTCATATTGGCCAATATCTCAGAATCTGATCCGCCCTGAGTCCTTGCCCATGCACGCGCCTGATCCAGAAGATGTGCATATTTAGGGTCTTCACTGGCTTTAAGTAGCAGTGACGGGTTAGTGGTTGCGTCCTGTGGCTGGAACTGGCGGATAGCATCAATATCACCGGTATCCGCAACAACGGTGGTCATCTGTTTAAGCTGGGTTAACTGATCCATTACTGGTCCTTTATAAAAACATTTGAATGAGCATTTCAGGCGCTGAATTCAACCTGTTGCTGATCCTCTACAAATTTGAGAGCTGTTCGAAAAACCTCAACGCCGGCATCGCGTTTATGACCATTTTCGCTGAGATAACGACGGAATTGCTTGCCGCCACGCTGACCATGAAAAAGTCCCAGCAGATGTTTGATTACCGAATAGAGTGGCCGACCGTCGCTAAGGCGTTGTTCCAGATAGGGTATAAAACGCTCTGCGATCTCCATGCGTGAAGGTATTGAATGTTCTGATCCAAAGATCTCGCTGTCGACCCGACTGAGCAGTTCATAAGGGTTCTGGTACGCCTCGCGCCCAATCATTACACCATCGACATGCTTCAGATGAGTCTTACAGTCATCGATTGTTTTAATGCCACCGTTGATAACGATCTCCAGTTCAGGGTAGAGCGCTTTGATACGGTAAACATAATCGTAGATCAGCGGCGGAACCTCGCGATTCTGTTTCGGACTGAGTCCCTGCAGAATCGCTTTACGCGCATGAATGGTAAAGCTGGTACAACCACTCTCTTTTACGCGATCGACAAACTGATGCAGCAGTTCAAAACTGTCCAGATCATCAATCCC
>JBFEXW010000005.1:0-24116 GCA_041562495.1 Marinobacterium sp.
AACCCCAACCCTACGACTGAGCTTGAGTACTCAACACCCTTTGAGCTGCTCGCCGCCGTACTCTTGTCGGCTCAGGCTACGGATGTCGGCGTAAATAAAGCAACTCGAAAGCTGTTTCCGATCGCTAACACACCTCAGGGGATTATCGATCTGGGTATCGATGGCCTGAAAGAGAAGATCAAAACCATCGGCCTGTTTAATACCAAGGCCGAAAATCTGCTGAAAACCTGCCATATACTGGTGGATCAGCACGACTCCGTTGTCCCTGAAACACGGGAAGCGCTGGAAGCCCTGCCCGGGGTCGGCCGCAAAACAGCAAATGTGATTCTTAATACCGCCTTTGGTCAGCCAACCATGGCGGTAGATACTCATATCTTTCGCGTTTCAAACCGCACAGGCATTGCACCCGGCAAGAACGTGCTTGAAGTCGAAAAGCGGTTGCTACGTCTTATTCCCAAAGCATTTCTAATCGATGCTCACCACTGGCTGATCCTGCATGGTCGCTATGTGTGCACTGCACGCAAACCACACTGTGGCGCCTGTATTATCGAAGACCTCTGTGAGTTCAAACAGAAACGCGAATACCTTTAACCTGCATCAGGGCCGATACAGATGATCAATAACGAAGATAAAAAGCCCTTTGAGGGTGAAACCAATCAAACCAAGAACGGTTATCTGGCACTGATGTCGCGCCTGGTGATCGATGAGAAGCTGCCAGTCCGTTTTATGTACAAAACTGTACCCGAGCATCTCAATGATACCGGCTGGCGTCTGTTTACCGGCTATGAAGATGAGAGTTTTCTCGACAACGAGCAGGTCAATATGATCCCAATGGTGATGGACAAGCTCTACCAGCTCGATCCTTCACTTGAATCTCTGCTGCAATACAACGCCGGTACCGTATGGGAACGTCATCCTGAATCAGACGGCTGGCAGCAGGTTTACGATTTTAAGATCCCCTCTGCCAACGTAGATGTCAGCATCACTAACGATCTGGATCAATACAACGAAAGCTAACGCATGACCCTTTCACTGGTTTCGCTGAAATAGATCGTCCCATAACGCCGAAAGCGGATCTGATCTGACCAGAAATTGGCTGGCAGCCCCGCTTTCTGTTTTAGCGCCTGTAGAAACTCAGCAGGCTGAGTGAGACTTTCCCAGACGACCGGAAGAAAGGTCGCACGGTGGGCACCAAACTCCAGTATCAGACCATCGATATTCGGACGCAGGCTGTCCAGCAACATCTTTTCGGAACTGACCGGGAAGGGTTCCGAGGGTGTCAGCACAGACACCGAAACAGCTATAGGCTCTTCCGCAGTTACCGACCTGAAACGAGGATCCCTCAATGCTGCATGCTGGGCATTCAGTAGAAGATCATGCCCCAATGGGCGCACCGCCTCCAGCGTTCCGATACACCCCCGCAAGTGTCCCAGTGAGTTTAGCGTTACAAAACAAGCCCCGTTGACCTGTAGAAACTCTGGCAGCTGGTCAACTGATGGTAATTCGACCCTGCCTGAGTGAACAGCCTGCTCCAACCCCTGACGGGCCAGTTGCAGCATCAACCTGCCCTGCTGTTCGCTGTAGTTAATAGCAGGCATATGCACCGTACCCCACCACCTTGGCTTTATCACCGGCGGTGTCGCCAGATGTGCACTGACAGAGTCGAGTCATCGTTAAAGACTCCCGTTTAGCCGCGAGCAATAAACCATTCAGGGAATAGCAGCCGCAGGCCTGTTCCGGAAGCAGGTGAAAATCACGCGCTTCGATCATCTCTGTTGTCTCCTGGTCGATCAACTGAGCCTCCCGATAAGGGTGATAATGGCTGAGATCAGAACTAATCAACACCAACAGATCAGGCCGCTGCCATAACGCCTGAATCAGATCAGCGACCTGCTCTGCCGGTGTTGGCCCTACCACAATAGGCAGGATCGACACCGATGAAGCCACCTGCTGGATAAACGGTACCTGCACCTCAAGTGAGTGTTCAAGCTGATGCACATCGGGGCGTTGGGGTACCTGAAAATGCTCCGATATCCAGTCATTAAGCTCAGTGTTGATAGAGATCTCCCCCATTGGGGTCGACCAGTACTGATGCGATGACAGCGCCATCCCTTTTAACGGAACACGGTGATTGGGGCCCAGAATTACAATATTCAGCCAGGGTTTCTGTAACTGCTGCTCAGCCAGCAGACGATAAGCACTGGCTGCTACAGGCCCGGAATAGACATACCCGGCGTGAGGTACGACCAGCGCCTTCAGACGACCTATTTCAGGCAGTTCTATCTGATCGCTACTCCACCTCAGTTGTTCGATCATCGATTTGAGCGCTGCTCGATCTCCCGGATAAAACATCCCGGCCACTGCCGCTGGTCGGATTTCATGATGCATACCAACCTCATCCCATCTCTCTGCTATGCTCAGAGTATAGTAAGCGAGTGAGTGATTTATCCATGTCTGAAGCTGGCACAGATCAACATAAGGGCTATTGGCACAAAATGGAAAACGGCAAGATCCAGTGCGATCTCTGTCCCCGTTTCTGCCATCTTAACGAAGGACAGCGAGGACTCTGTTTTGTCCGCGGTCGCGAACAGGATCAGGTGAAACTACTCAGCTACGGTCGCTCAAGTGGATTCTGTATCGACCCGATTGAGAAAAAACCGCTCAACCATTTTCTGCCCGGCACACCCGTTTTCTCGTTCGGCACAGCGGGCTGTAATCTCGCCTGTAAATTCTGCCAGAACTGGGATATCAGCCGTTCTCGCGAGACAGATAGCCTCAATGATAGCGCCTCACCGCAAGAGATCGCAGCAACTGCGGCTAAATACGATTGCCGCAGTGTTGCGTTCACCTACAACGATCCGGTAATTTTTCATGAGTATGCGATTGACGTTGCACATGCCTGTCGCGAGTTTGGGATTAAAAGCGTTGCGGTAAGCGCCGGCTATGTTTGCCCTGACCCTCGCAGAGAGTTTTATGCAGCGATGGACGCCGCCAATATTGATCTGAAAGCGTTTACGGATCACTTCTATAAACATATCTGTGGCGGTTCTCTCGCCCCGGTACTGGAAACACTCGAATACCTGCGTCACGATACTCAGGTGTGGTTTGAGATTACCACGCTACTGATTCCCGGAGAGAACGATTCAGATCAGGAGCTCCGCGCCATGTGTCGCTGGATCCATGAGCATCTGGGTGATCAGGTTCCTCTGCACTTTACCGCCTTTCATCCCGACTGGAAGATGCGCGATCATCCCTACACCCCCCTCTCCACGCTGCGCAGAGCGCGCGATATCGCCAGAGATGAGGGCCTGAAATTTGTCTACACAGGCAATCTGCCCGATCCCGAAGGCAACACCACCTACTGTACTGAATGTGCGACGCCAGTGATTCAGCGGGCCGGCTATCAGATACTCGACTGGCAACTCGATAGCACCGGACACTGCCTGCACTGTGGCACCGTTCTGGCTGGCCGCTTTGAAGCGGCGCCGGGGAACTGGGGAAGCCGACGTCTTCCCGTTGGGATCCATCGGCAGGGTTGAAAACAAATCATCGCATACCCATCTATAAATTAAGACAGCGAGCAAACCTGCTTATTAGGGGTAAGGATCTCAGGATATTACCCAGTATGATCGCGTAATTACGGATCAACAGGCTGTCTTAACCACAACTACACCAAAGCAGTTGTGAATTACATATTGCTGCAAGAAAGGATATGACTATGCGTAATTTTGATCTGTCACCCCTGTATCGCTCTGCAATCGGTTTTGACCGTCTCGCTTCCATGCTGGATGCCGCCAGCCGTAATGAGCAACAACCGAGCTACCCACCGTACAATATTGAGTTAACTGGCGAGAACGCCTATCGCATTACCATGGCGGTTGCCGGTTTCTCCAGTGATGAACTAGAGATACTCAGCGAAAATGGCAATCTGGTGATCCGTGGCAAGAAAGCCCCTGACACTAATGAACATCAGTATCTCTATCAGGGCATCGCAGCACGTAATTTTGAGCGTCGCTTCCAACTGGCGGATCATGTTCGTGTAGAGAATGCGAATATGGAGAATGGTCTGCTTCACGTAGATCTGATGCGCGAGATTCCTGAAGCGATGAAACCTCGTCGTATCGAAATTAGCTGATCAATGCGTTTTGTCGAGGTGCGATCCAATAGAGATCGCGCCTCTGTTATCAGGCTAAACAGAATAGCTCAGATAGCGTTAAGTATCTTTTCAATCTCACGATAGTCTTTGATCTGCCGGATCTGATCAAACAGCACTTTGGCCTGCGGAAAATGCCAACCCAGCATACTGAGCCACTGCTTTAGACGACCATGCCGATGACTGGTTTCTACCTGACCGCAGACATCCTGGAAAAAACTCAGCATATAGGGCTTTAAACGCTGCCAGTTCACCGCTTTATCAGTGACCTGATCGGGATTTCTGATCTGCTCTACCAGAAACGGGTTCGCGACCAGCCCCCGTCCGATCATAATCCGGTCACAGCCACTGACTTCACGACAGCGCCAGTAATCCTCAGGTGTCCAGATCTCGCCGTTGGCTACAACGGGTAAACCAACCTGTTCACGAATTCTGGCAATCCATTCCCAGTGCGCAGGCGGCTTATACCCCTCAACCTTAGTACGTGCATGCACTGTAAGATAGGAGGCTCCGGCCGACTCGATCGCCTGAGCATTTTCAATCGCGCGGGTCTTATCTTTATAGCCAAGACGCATCTTCGCGCTGACCGGGTGCTGGAGATCTACAGCATCACGAACCGCTTTGACCGCCTGATAGACTGACTCAGGATCATCCAGCATGATCGCGCCGCCTTTCGACTTATTCACCGTTTTAGCAGGGCAACCGAAATTGAGATCGATACCGGGGGAACCGAGCTGAATCGCCCGATTAGCATTCCACGCCAGAGCTTCGGGCTTGCTACCTAATAGCTGAACCACGAGGGGCACGCTGCCAACCCGACATGCATCCTGTTGTAACTCCGGGACATAGCGATAAAAAACCCGATTGGGCAACAGCTGATCGGTGACTCGGATAAACTCCGTCACCATCTGATCTGGCCCACCGATATCAGCCTGAAGGCGTCGCATCGCTGCGTCTACAACGCCCTCCATCGGGGCCAGAACAATCTGCATCAGTTTATAGAGAATCGAGACCGAGCTGCAGATCGCGTTTCAGGTCATCCAGATTTTCCAGACCCGCAGAGAAGCGGATCAGGTTATCCCGAACACCCGCCTGTGCGCGAGCTTCAGCCGACATACGACCATGAGTTGTTGTCGCCGGATGCGTGATCGTAGACTTCACATCACCAAGATTACCGGTGATCGATACCATCTGTGTTGCATCAATGAAACGCCAGGCTGAAGTTTTCTCTTCACCCGGATTCGCTTTAACCTCAAACGACAGCACGCCACCAAAACCGGACTGCTGTCGCTTCGCCAGTTCATGTTGCGGATGAGACTCCAGACCCGAGTAGTAGACTCGTTCAACCTGAGGCTGCTGCTCTAACCAGGTAGCGATAGCCAGCGCCTGTTCAGAATGCGCCTTCATGCGCAATGGCAGGGTTTCGATCCCTTTCATGAAGACCCAGGCGTTGAACGGACTCATACAGGCACCCGCCGTGCGGATAAAACCAAACACCTCTTCAAGGTCTTTATCGCAGCCAACAACCACACCACCGATAACCCGTCCCTGACCATCAAGGTATTTGGTTGCGGAGTGAATCACCAGATCAGCACCAAACGACAGCGGCTTTTGCAGTGCTGGCGTTAAGAAACAGTTGTCGACAGCCAGCTTAGCGCCAGACTGATGGGCAATCTCAGCAACCGCCGAGATATCAGTCAGCTCAGCCAGCGGGTTGCTCGGTGTTTCCATGAAGAACAATTTAGTCGCCGGAGTAGCAGCGGAGCGCCAGGCGTCGAGATCTTTCGGATCAACAAAGCTGGTTTCAATTCCAGTGCGGCTCAGGTACTTCTCAAACAAAGAAACGGTTGAACCAAACACAGAACGTGAACAGACAACATGATCCCCCTGTTTCAGCAGCGACAGACAGGTACTCAGAATTGCCGCCATGCCCGAAGCCGTTGCAACCGCTCGCTCACCACCCTCCATCGCCGCGATACGACGCTCAAACGCCTGAACGGTTGGGTTAGTAAAACGGGAGTAGATATTCCCCTCTTCATCACCACCAAAGCGTGCAGCCGCTTCACGCGCTGAACTGTAAACAAAGCTTGATGTAGGGTAGATCGGGTCGGAATGTTCACCCTCTTCGCTACGCCACTGACCTGCTCTGACAGCAAGGGTCTCTGTAGCATAACCCTCGGGGTCAAACTGGATACGATCAGGACGCTCAAAAGATTTCTTAGCCATAATCAACCCTAAAATGCTCGATGCAGATCTGCTGACTCATTTCCTTCATCTGCCTGAGATGCATCATTGGAAGCCTTGGCTCCGTCATTGCGTTTCTCGTCTAGCGAATTGAGATAGTCAGAGGTCACTGTTCCAGTTACATATTTACCATCAAAAACACAGGTATCAAAATCATCGATCGCATTGTTGAAACAGGTAATCGAGCGCTTCAGATCATCCAGCTCCTGATACAGCATCCAGTCAGCGCCAATCTGCTCACCTACTTCATCGGCAGTACGACCGTGGGCAATCAACTCATGAGCCGAAGGCATGTCGATACCAAACACGTTGGGATAGCGTACTTCCGGTGCAGCTGATGCGAAGTAAACCTTGCGCGCACCGGCATCACGGGCCATCTCAACAATCTGTGCCGACGTGGTACCACGCACAATAGAGTCATCAACCAGCATCACAACCTTATCACGGAACTCAGCCTGAATAGGGTTGAGTTTCTGACGCACAGATTTTTTACGCTGCGTCTGACCCGGCATAATAAAGGTACGACCGATATAGCGGTTTTTGATAAACCCTTCTCGGAACATCACGCCCAGACGGTTCGCCATCTCAAGCGCCGCTGTACGGCTGGTATCTGGAATCGGAATAATGACATCGATATCATGCTCAGGGCGCTCTCTAAGCACCTTTTCAGCGAGCTTTACACCCATCTCCATACGCGCATGATGCACTGAGATACCGTCAAGAATCGAATCAGGGCGAGCCAGATAGACATATTCAAACAGGCAGGGCGCCAGTTTGGATTCAGATGTACACTGTTGTGTACGGATATTACCATCTTGGCTGATAAACACCGCTTCACCAGGCGCGACATCACGAATCAGTTCAAAGCCAGCGGTATCCAGCGCAACACTCTCAGAGGCAACCATATACTCAACGCCGTTTGCAGTTTCGCGCTTACCGTAAACCAGCGGACGGATGCCAAACGGATCGCGGAACGCCACGATACCGTAGCCGGTGATGATCGCGACTACGGCATAGCCACCTTCACAACGCTCATGAACACGTTTTACAGCCTGGAAAATATCTTCTGCGGTCGGCACCAGTTTACCGAGCCCCTGAAGCTCATGGGCAAAGATATTTAACAGCACTTCTGAATCAGAAGTGGTGTTGATATGGCGAAGGTCGGCACGGAAAATCTCGTCAGCCAGCGTTTCAGCATTGGTCAGATTGCCATTATGCGCCAGCGCAATACCGTAGGGGGAGTTAACATAAAAAGGCTGAGCTTCAGCCGAGCTGGAACTACCAGCAGTCGGATAGCGCACATGACCTATGCCCATGCAGCCGTTGAGCTTTTTCATATGACGTGTGCGGAACACCTCATTGACCAGCCCATTATCCTTGCGCAGATAGAAACGGTTGCCCTCACAGGTCACCATACCCGCCGCATCCTGACCACGATGCTGCAACACAGTCAGCGCATCAAAGATCGTCTGGTTTACATAGCTTTTGGCAACGATGCCAACAATACCGCACATCGGGTTATACCTCTGAAGAACTCATTTCAATCAAGTGGGTCAGGATGCTTCACTGGCTGTCCAGATCGCCCCGCCCAACTCATTAGCCATCTCTCTCGTCCACCCCTCAAGCAACACAAAGTGAGGGATCAGGGTCGACTCTTTCCACCAGCTGTCTTCCACAACCGGCGTTACGCGCAAAAACGCAACGATAACTACAACTACCAGTCCACCTCGAACCAGACCGAAGCCTACACCAAGCAGACGATCTGTTGCGGACAGACCTGTCGCCCGAACGAGCAGCGTTGCAATTACCTGTAACAGTGATCCGGCGAGTAGCGTCAATACAAACAGTAGCGCAAAAGCCGCCATTAAGCGCACACCCGGATCGGTAATAAATTCTTTAAAATAGATGCTCAACTGTGCCGCAAACAGTCGCGCCAGAATAAATGCAGCGATCCACGTCAGCAGTGACAGCGCTTCACGCAGAAACCCGCGCTTCAGACTCAGTATCCCCGAGAATCCGATAATTACGAGGATCACCCAATCTGTCCAATTCATGCTGCTAAATGCCTCAGCTTAAAACGGCGCCATTTTATCAGAGGCATCCGGTGAACCCAATGAACTATTCCGTGGTAAAACGTACAATCATTCCGTCCAGTGAATAGTCGCTTTTAATCGTTTCCTGAAGTTTTTCAAGCCGCGTGCGCTGCATCTCCGGTCCGATATAAACCCGGACCAGATCACCACCATGACGGATATAGACCTTATAGCCCGCTTTATTAAGATCGCTTCGCAGCGCTTTTGCGTTACTCTCATCCTTGAAGCTGGCTAATTGCAGACTCCAGGCTACCGGGATACCACGACTATCAAGTCCCGGGGTGTCCTCATCCGCACGCAGATCAGGACCATTTGCCCCCATTCCACTAATAACAGTTTCGGATGGTGCAGGTATCTTAGCGGTTGGCGCTGGATCCGCTGCAGCAGAGGGTTCTGCAATCTCCTGATAGAGCGGCGTGACCTCCATCACCGGATAGCGATCCGGTGCAGTCGGTATGCGATTTTCCAGTTGCCGCTCCTTGTACCCTGCTGCATCAAACAGCAGAGGGGTAATTGACATAAAGATCGCGACGATTGCAGCTGTACCGATGATTCGGCGTCGGATCGTCGCTTTTACGGATTCTGCGTCAACCACACCAGCGCCTCCGTGACAGTTAAAAAGGAACCACAAACCAACACACGATCACCCACCCTAACCCGATTTTTCAATACATCGATAGCTGCAGATACAGATGTATATTCTGATGCTGAATCCTTGTTACTTGCCAAAGCAGATAACTCTGCTGCCTGACTCGCACGCGGGCCGGTGAGGCTGCAGAACAGCCACTGATCAACCACAGGCTCTAGGTTTTGAATGACCGAAGCCCGGTCCTTGTCTGCCAGCATGCCCAGTATCAGATAGGTGGTTCCCGATACCGGTTCAATACTTAAACGACCAGCTAGATAAGCCGCTGCTTCGGGATTATGCGCGACATCAAGAATCATCTCCGCAGCGCCGAGATTAGTTCGTTGCATACGCCCGGCCATGGATGCCTTTATCAGCCCTTTGGCAATCTCCTCTGGTGTAATATTCAGATCCAGCAGTGAGATCACCTGCAAAACAGTCGTTGCATTGGGCAGAGGCAGAGCCGGAACCGGCAACTGATCATACATCAGAGGCTCATTGTGACGATTAACACCTCGCCAGCACCAGGTCTCCCCCTGAACAGTTGATTCAAAATCCTGCCCAACGAGATACAAGGGAGTTCCGAGTTCTGCAGCATGTGCTGTAACAGTTGATGGTGGATTAATCACACCACAGACAGCCGGCGAACCTGCCCTGAAAATTCCTGCTTTTTCACGAGCAATACCAGCAAGATCGTTACCCAGCCAGTCAACATGATCCAGCGCCAGACTGGTAATCACCGCCACATCGGCATCGATAATATTTACCGCATCCAAACGCCCGCCAAGGCCAACCTCCAGAATTATAAACTCAACACCCGATTGCTGAAAAAGAAAGAGTGCAGCAAGTGTGCCGTATTCGAAATAGGTCAGTGATATCTCATCACGAACTGCGTCTATTGCTTCAAACGCGGAGCAGATATCACTGTCTGAAGCATCGCTGCTATTGATACGAATACGCTCGTTGTATTTCAGGAAATGGGGCGAGGTATAGACACCGGTCGAGCGCCCTGCTTCGCGCAGAATAGAATCCAGCATACAGGTCGTCGATCCCTTACCATTGGTTCCGGCAACGGTAATCACAACCCGATCCTGAAGATCAATTTTCAGACGTGAAGCGACCTCGGCGACTCGTTCAAGCCCAAGGTCGATTTCGGTAGGATGGCCCACCTCAATTTTGGTGAGCCACTGATCCAGAGTCATCGCTTCAGACACTGAGCGATCCTTAACTAAGATTATTCAGGCTGCACCGTTTCACGGGCTGGTAATCCCTGGAACTGTCGCAGTATGCTCGCCAGACGGGAACGCATCTCTTTACGCGGAATAATCATATCAACCTGACCATGCTCGAGCAGGAATTCACTGCGCTGGAAACCTTCCGGCAGCTTCTCGCGCACAGTCTGCTCGATAACGCGGGGACCGGCAAAACCAACCAGCGCCTTAGGTTCTGCCACGTTGATATCGCCAAGCATCGCAAGGCTGGCAGAAACGCCACCATATACAGGGTCAGTCAGTACTGAAACGAAAGGGATACCCGCCTGACGCATCTTTTCGAGAATGGCACTGGTTTTAGCCATCTGCATCAGCGAAAAGAGTGCTTCCTGCATGCGCGCACCACCTGATGCCGAAAAACAGATCAGCGGTATACGCTGTTCAAGTGCTACCTGAGCCGCACGAACAAAGCGCTCACCAACCACTGTTCCCATAGAGCCCCCCATAAAGCGGAACTCGAAGGCAACCGCAACAACAGGATCCTCTTCAAGCGTCCCTTTCATCGCAATCAGAGCGTCTTTTTCACCCGTATCGCGCTGAGCCGCGGTCAACCGATCCTTGTATTTTTTGGAATCTTTAAACTTCAGACGATCAATCGGCTCGACATCAGCGGCGATCTCATGAGAAGAGCCGGCGTCCAGAAAATACTCCAAACGTGTGCGAGCCACCATGCGCATATGATGATCGCATTTAGGACAGACGAAGAGGTTTTTCTCAAGCTCCGGGCGATAGAGTACAGACTCACACTTGGGGCACTTGTCCCAAAGCCCTTCAGGGATACTATTACGCTTTTTGCTATCGTTACGAACCAGTGAAGGAACGATCTTTTCTAACCAGTTACTCATCGTTTATCTCAAATCTTAAAGCGTTTAGTTTGCATCAATGGCGCTACGCATCTCTGCGACTATCGCCGAAACAGCAGCAGGAACCTTCTCCGGCTCAGAAGCCAGTTCAGCAATCTGATTAACCAGGACACTACCCACAATCGCGCCATCTGCAACCTGGCAAACCGCTGCAGCTGAGGCACCATCGCGGATACCAAAACCTACACACAGAGGCAGGTCGGTATCCTTACGCATCTCGTTCAGATAGGACGCGACCTCATCCACATTAAGTGCCGATGAACCGGTCACCCCTTTAACAGATACATAATAGAGGTAACCCGAACCTTTTTCGCAAATCGCTTTACGGCGTTCAGGGCTGGTCGTTGGTGCAATCAGGAAGATCACATCCAGTGCTTCAGCCTTCACTGCAGTCATCAACTCTGCTGATTCGACCGGTGGCATATCAACAATCAGCACACCATCAACACCAGAAGCTTTAGCGCGTTTAGCAAAATTTTCGTAACCGATCGCTTCAACAGGGTTTAGGTATCCCATCAAAACAACTGGTGTGCTGTCATTGGTTTCGCGGAACGCTGCGACCATATCAAGCACGTCCAGCAAACGCGTACCATGTAACAGAGCACGTTCACAGGCCAGTTGGATGACCGGACCGTCCGCCATAGGATCAGAAAATGGCACGCCAAGCTCAATAATATCGGCACCAGCATCCACCATCGCGTGCATCAGGGGAACAGTAACACCAGGGTTTGGATCTCCCGCCGTGACATAGGGAACAATCGCTTTGCGACCTTCCAATTTCAGCTTATTAAAACAGGATTCAATTCGGTTCATTTCCAGGCCTTTCAGTAAATCAGATCTCGATACCGTCAATGCCGGCAACCGTGTGAATATCTTTATCGCCGCGTCCCGACAGGTTTACAACCAGTGTCTGTTCAGGGCTCATCTCTTTGGCCATCTTGATCGCGTGAGCGACAGCATGGCTTGACTCAAGCGCAGGCATAATACCTTCAACTTTGGTCAGCATCCGGAAAGCGTTTAATGCCTCGTCATCTGTGATCGAAACATACTCAGCACGACCTATATCCTTGAGATAAGAGTGTTCAGGGCCGACACCGGGGTAATCCAGACCGGCAGAAACAGAATGGGTGCCTAGAATCTGTCCGGCATCATCTTCCATCAGGTAAGTCCGCATTCCATGCAGTACACCAGGACGACCCGCGCTGAGTGGTGCTGCATGCTGCCCTGTTGCAAGCCCATAACCGCCGGCTTCAACACCCACCATACGCACACCAGTATCCTTGATGAAGGGATGGAACAGTCCGATAGCGTTGGAACCACCACCGACACAGGCGACCACTGCATCAGGCAGGCGGCCTATCTGCTGCAGCGACTGTTCACGCGCTTCACGACCAATCACACACTGGAAGTCACGTACCAGTTCCGGATAGGGGTGAGGACCAGCAGCTGTACCGATAATATAGAAAGTGTTGTCGACGTTGGTTACCCAATCACGCATCGCTTCGTTCATCGCATCTTTCAGGGTACGGGTACCTGAACTCACCGAGATCACTTCAGCACCCAGCAGTTTCATGCGGTATACATTCAGCGCCTGACGACGAACGTCCTCTTCACCCATGAAGACCTTACACTCCAGCCCAAGGCGAGCAGCTACCGTTGCTGATGCCACACCATGCTGCCCCGCACCGGTTTCAGCAATAACACGCGGCTTACCCATAAACTTGGCGAGGAGCGCCTGACCTATAGTGTTGTTAACCTTGTGTGCACCTGTGTGGTTGAGATCTTCCCGCTTGAGATAGATCTGTGCACCACCCACTTCGCGGCTTAAACGTTCAGCATGATACAGCGGCGATGGACGTCCAACATAATAGGCAAGGTCTTTATCAAACTCGGCCTGAAAGTCAGGATCGTTTTTCAGCTTAGTGTAAACCGCTTCGAGCTCTTCAAGTGCCCCCATCAGCGTCTCAGACACGAAGCGCCCGCCATAAGGACCAAAATGGCCATTTTCATCAGGCATAACTGCCTGATTATACTGCTCAGTATTAGTTGACACGTTTAACCTCAGCCATAAATTGTTCTATTTTTGCAGCGTCTTTAACTCCTTTGCCAGCTTCAACACCGCCACTGACATCAACGGCATAGGGAGCTACCTGAGTAATCGCCTGCGCTACATTGGCGGCACTCAGACCACCCGCTAATACTATCTTCGAACTCAACTCCACTGGAATCCGGGACCAGTCAAACTGCTCGCCGGTGCCGCCGGGAATACCGGGGCTATAAGCATCCAACAGGATAGAACGCGCATCCGGATAAGCCGAAACCATCTGTTCGAGGTTCATATCGGGCCGCATGCGCAGTGCCTTGATAAAGGGGCGTCCAAAACACACACAATCCGCGTTTCTCTCATCACCATGAAACTGGAGCAGATCGACCTGCGTTTTCTCAATAACCTGAGCGATATAATCAGGCTCCGCATCGACAAAGAGCGCCACGCTTGTCACAAACGCGGGGAGAGCACTGATGATTTCAGCGGCCTGATCAATCTCAACCGACCGGGGACTTTTAGCATAAAACACAAACCCCAGCGCATCGCAGCCCAGATCAACCGCAGTTTTGGCATCGTCCAACCGGGTTATGCCACAGATCTTTACGCGCGTTCTCAATCCAGTCTCAGCTCAGTCAAATCCAAACGGGATATACTAACAGAGCGGCATACGGGCGTCAGCACTCCGCGGCGCCGATTCAGTGATTAGTACAACCAGTTTTATCGGGAAGATTGAGGAAAAATGGCCCCTGACTTCCAGGCGGCAATTCAAACTCTTCGGGATAGCCAACATCGACAAAATAGAGCCCCCAGGGAGGTGCAGTAACGCCACCCTGTCTGCGATCCCGTGCGACAAGCACATCACGTGACCAATCGATATCGGCTTCGCCCGAGCCCACTTTCATCAGTACACCGGCAATATTTCTTACCATATGGTGCAAAAAAGCGTTCGCGCAGACATCTATAACGATCAGCTTGCCGCTCTGATAGACGTCAAGTGATTCAATTCGGCGTACCGGGCTCTTAGCCTGACAGGCGACTGCACGATAAGAGGTAAAATCATGCTCTCCCACCAGATGTTTTGCGGATCGTTGCATCCGCCCGAGATCGAGCTCCTTATAGGTCCAGGTAATACCACGACTTAATACCGCAGGTTTAACCGGAGCACTATAAATGAGATAACGATACCGCCTTGATTGCGCAGAGAATCGCGCATGGAACGCCTGACTGACAGGTTTCGCCCACAGCACAGCTATATCATCCGGAAGATGAGAATTACTACCCATTACCCAGGCTCGCTCGTTCCGGGGCACCTGCGCATCAAAATGTATCACCTGATAGCTAGCATTTACCCCGGTATCTGTACGCCCGGCGCAGACTACCGACACCGGATGGTTAGCGATAATCGACAGCGCCTGTTCAAGTCGCGCCTGTACGGTAACAACGTTCTCTTCCGCCTGACTCTGCCAGCCATTGTAGTTTGCACCGGCATACTCGATACCCAGCGCATAACGAAAAGGGGCAGCATCTGCCGCCCCTTTGAGCAAATTACCCTGACTCATTGAAATACAGCTTAACTCAATTTATCCAAAAGATTCTGTGCTTCAACCTGCTGCGCCTGACTACCATCACGTTTCACTTCGTTCAGAATATCGCGAGCGCCATCAGCATCATCCATCTCGATGTAAGCACGTGCCAGATCAAGCTTGGTTTCCACCTCATCGGCACCATCGAGCACCTCCAGCCCCGACTCCTCTTCGAGAGAGGAGAGATCTGAATCACCCTCTTCTACCAACTCAACTTCGGAGTCAGTGCTATCAAGAATCTCATCCAACTCATCATCGAGAGTAAGATCGAGATCATGAGCTATATTCGCTGTCAGCTCGTCCTCTACCAACTCACCCGGTGTCTTTGCACGAGTCTCATTTGACTGAGCAGTCTGCTCTGGCTCAATCTCTGGTTGTGCATCAGGCGCAGCCAGCAGAGAATCGATATCGAACTCTTCATCTGCTTCACCATCATCTAACGCTGGTAACTGATCAACCTCATCGACTTCCGCCAGAATATCGTCAAGACCAGTCTCTGCAGATTCGGTGTCTGTTTCAATATCTGCTTCTGATATCGGCTCCAGTTCCCCTGCAGCTTCTGGTTCAATTTCCGCTACAGGCGATTCCAACTCAGCCGCATGATCTTCATCATCGATATTGAAATCAAAATCACCCAGATCCAGATCCTCATCGGCAGGCATCCCTTCTGACGAAGCCTCGGCAGGCTGGTCTGTTTCAGCCTCTTCCTCGGCTAGTGCCGCAGCGCTATCAGCCAACATTTTATCCAGATCATCATCCAGCAGATCGTCCAGCTCATCGTCTTGGTTCGAGCTGACGAAATCAGCCTGTGCTGGACGAGCATCCGATTCCAGCGCTTCGTCGATCAACTCATCAGGCTCAACCTCGGGAGTAGGCGCAACAGTACCTGTCTCTTCCGGAACTTCAGCATCGAAGAAGCTATCATCTATAAACCCTTCCTCATCACTGTTGACCGGCAGTTCCTGATCCTCACCGACATCAACAGCAAACTCCAGCCCTTCAAGATCATCATCAGATTCATCTTCAGTAACTGGCGCCTCCTCTTCAGTCATTGGGGCAACGGCAAATTCAAGCTCATCATCCTCTGAAGATTCGTCCTCAGCCTCCTGTTCAGCAAGTCCCTCAAGGGACGCAACCTCATCAGTCAGATCTGCATCCGATACACTGAGATCATCCAGATCACTATCGAGCTGGCTGTCCAGAAGATCGTCAAGCTCATCACGTTCAGCAGTTGCGGAGATTTCAGCGCCAGCCTCAGATTGTGTCTCATCCAGAATATCATCCAGCATTGAGTCAATCTCTGCTTCTGCCTCTGAGGCTTCCTGAGAGATCTCCAGATCATCCAGCGGAGAGTCATCAACCTCCTCCTCCGGGATCTCGTCCAGATCCAGGTCCATATCGAGATCAAGATCACTCAGCTCATCATCGAGCTCATCGTCCGCTTCAGCACTATCCACCATAGACGCTGCAGCAACACCCGCTGCAGCCGCACCAACAACCGCAGCTGCAGGCATGTCAGATGCTCGCTCATCAAACGCAGGAATTGCGTCTTCTGTCTGCTCAGGTTCTGCTACTTTAGATTTGGATTTTTTAGATTTTCTGGGAACAGGCTCCTGATAGGCGTTTTTCTTTCTGCGCTTAAATGCCAGCAACGCTAACAACAGCACTAATACACCACCGGCACCGGCGATATACATCGGGTTTTGCATCAAAGTATTGATAAGGTCATCAATCAGACTGGGCTTCGGCTTATCCGCTTCCTGAGCCTGTTTCAGCATCTCGGCCTGAAGTGTCGCCATCTGCTGGTCTTTCAGCTCAATCAGACGTTGCAGAGAGATCAGTTGCTCCTGAATTGAATCGAACTTGCCACCAAGATCCGCATTCTCTCGCTCGATTTTAGTTACCGTTTCCTGTGTCATCAGCAGACGGTTTTCAAGCTCAGCGTTTTTGTCGATCAGCTCCTGCTCACGAGGTGTAGGTCCAGTCTCCTGCGCAGCACCAGCATCCTCCGGCACCGCATCTACAGCAGATTCGGATGCTGCTGAAGTATCAGCGGCTTGCGGCTGCTGATCGGTTGCGGTGAGAATTTTCAACTGGCTCTGACCAGTTTCAGCAGAGGCTTCTGCCGTGCCGCTAGTTGGCTTTCCCTCAGTTGGCGCCCCAGCATCTTTCTCTTCAGATACAGGGGATGACGGTGGCGGCGCCACAGCCTTTCTGCGCCCAGCTTTCCAGTCTGCGGTTTGACGAGCGGCTTCCGCTATTGCCTGTTTACGGGTCAGCGCACGCGCTTCCTCGGCCGTCGGCAGCTTCATTACCGTACCCGCTTTCATCATATTGATGTTCGCGGTCGGAAACGCCTGAGGGTTCTTGCGCTGCAGTGCAATCATCATCTGCTCAACGCTGATATCGTTGGCAGGACGGTTTTTCTTCGCAATAACATAAAGTGTATCGTTGATATCCACATACACTTCAGTTACCGGATTCATATCAGTGCGCACCGTGTGTGCATTCGCGACCGGCGCAGCAGGTGCCACCATTGCGGGTTTGGTTGACGGTGCTGTTGCCTGACGGGCTGGTGTAGCTGGCGTTGTCACGATTTTGGCGGTCGGCGCCGGATCAAAGACAGGGGGGTCCAGCAACAGGGTGTATTCACGCACCAGCCGACCATTAGGCCAGTTCACTTCCATCAGGAAGCTGAGAAACGGCTCCAGAACAGGTACGGAAGAGCTAACCGAGATACTGCTCTTGCCGTTGGGATCCACATTAACCTGAAACTTAACATCATTCAGGAATCGAGACTTAGAGAGCCCCGCGAGAGAAAACTCATCGACATCGGCCATTCGGGGACGAATCTGTAGCGGCGACAGATCGCGGACCTGAAGCAACTGAATTTCAGCATTCAGCGGCTCGTTCAGGGCCGAATTTACACGAATCTCGCCTAAGCCGAGCGCTAGAGCCTGAGAACTACTCATCGCTGCTGCCACCGCAAGGCTGAGTGCTAATTTGCGCATCATCGTACTATTTCCTTCTTCGCCGGTACTCTCTGAATTTCACCCAAAAACAGAGAGTTGCAATTCAAAACACTACAAGTATTGTTGGAACTCTATTTGGGGTCAAGCAAAGCCTCTCATTAATAATACTCAACTCTGGACCAATACGACTAATGCTTAATGGTCAGCGATCCCAGAAGCGCAACGGCATTGGACGCTCGTCCCAAACGTTGTTCATCAAGCAGCAGCGTCGTTTTGATGATCAGATCGTCATCGGCATCCAGCCTCAGGCGACTCACCAAACACTGATCAACACCGGTAACACTCTGCGTTGACGCCGATTTAGCCTGGGTATAACGCAGCTTAGGATGACGATCAACCACCTGTATCAGTTGCTGCAGATCTGCACGATTCCGAGCCTCAATAATCAGCGCGACAGCCGTACCATGAAAAAGCGGAGCTTCAACGGCGGTAACAGCGACTTCAAGCCCCTCATCGATCAGCTCAACGACCCCCTCTTTGAACATCCTTTCGATCGCCATCTCTCCATCCGCATCGGCCTGCTGCGGCGTTGCTAGCAGGTTAAACGCCAGTGACGCATCAAACAGTTTTTCAGGCGCTTCACGACCGTTCAACAGATGCGCGGTCTCAGTAGCCAGTGCCTGAATCCCCGCCTGATCATGCAGACTCGCTGGACAGATCAGATTTGCAGTCACACGCAGAGGTTGAATCCGCGTTGGTGCTAACGCATGCAACAACAGAGCAGTGACCAGCAAAGCGGGCTCTGGCGAGCGATAAACCGCGCCCGGTTCAACAACCAGATCCCCGGCATTGATCTCGGCAACCAGTAGCGATCCATTTTCAGTCGCAGCGTGCGCATGAAGATCCAGTACGGAAGACTGCTCAATCGCCTTTGCAATCAAATCACCTGGTATTTCCGGTGCACAAAGAACAACCAGATCCGCCTCCGAGAAATCAGCTGTAGCATAAGGGTTTACGCGCTTGGCGGTTCCTCCCACCATCAGAGACTGCCCCGAGTTATCTTCACTATCGAACAGTTTCAGCACGACAGACTCCGTTAGCGGGTTGTCTTCAACCAGTTCAATTATCTGCTCGCCGGCAAGTGCACTCACACCCAAAAGAAAAACATTCACTGACAAAAATCCTGTTCCAGAAATAACGCAGCCCGCAAGAGTGCGGGCTGTCTATATATTAAGCGTTAAGATATACCTTAGCGCTCAAGCAAAATTCGCAGCATACGACGCAGAGGCTCAGCAGCGCCCCAGAGAAGCTGATCACCTACGCTAAACGCGTTCAGATACTGTTTACCCATCTTCATTTTACGCAGGCGCCCGACAGGAACATTCAGTGTTCCGGTGACCTTCGCTGGAGACAGATTTTCCATGGTGATCTGACGGTCATTTGGCACCACTGACACCCAGTCATTAGCTTCAGCTATCATCTGCTCAATCTCATCCATAGGAACATCTTTATTGAGCTTGATAGTGAACGCCTGACTGTGACTGCGCATCGCACCGATACGCACGCAGGTACCATCAATAGCAATTGGATTAGCCGTACGACCCAGAATCTTGTTGGTCTCTACGTAACCTTTCCACTCCTCTTTCGACTGGCCATCCGCCACAGGTACATCAATCCACGGAATCAAAGAGCCCGCCAGAGGCACGCCGAAATTATCGGTCGCAAACGCATCACCACGCATGGTCGCAGCAACCTGACGATCGATCTCCAGAATGGCAGAGCCCGGATCAGCCAGCAGATCAGCAGAACCATCACGGATCTGGCCCATCTGCGTAATCAGTTCACGCATGTTACGCGCACCAGCACCGGAAGCCGCCTGATAGGTCATTGAGGTCAGCCACTCAATCAGACCCGCCTTGAACAGACCACCCAGACCCATCAGCATCAACGAGACTGTACAGTTACCGCCCACATAGGTCTTGATACCCTTAGACAGACCTTTATCGATCACGCCTGAGTTAACCGGATCAAGGACAATGATCGAATCCTCTTCCATACGCAGAGAAGACGCTGCATCGATCCAGTAGCCATCCCAGCCTGCTTCACGCAGTTGAGGGTAGATCACCTTCGTGTAGTCACCACCCTGACAGGTAATAATCACATCCATCTGCTTAAGTTCAGCAATATCAGTTGCGTCCTTCAGCGCTGGAATATCCTTACCTATATCTGGGCCAGCTTCGCCAACCTGAGAAGTGGTGAAAAATACCGGCTCGGCTATATGATCAAAGTCACGTTCCTCCTGCATCCGCTGCATCAGAACTGAACCAACCATACCGCGCCAGCCAACAAAACCTACACGATTCATATATGACCTCATTAAGAGTTCTATCTCTGGGTGTTCCATACACCCCACAAAAAAGGCCGGAGAAAACCGGCCTATCAGGTCTTCGCGCTAATCAGCCACCCAGGGCAGCGACTACAGCGTCTCCCATTTCCGTTGTACTCACTTTCTGCATACCTTCAGAGAAGATATCTACGGTGCGCAATCCCTGATCAAGAACATCGCTTACCGCTTTTTCAATACGATCAGCAGCAGCGCCCTGATCCAGCGAGTAGCGCAACATCATAGCGGCAGAGAGAATAGTTGCCAACGGGTTAGCCAAATTTTGACCTGCAATATCAGGCGCTGAACCATGACAAGGCTCATACATCCCCTGACCTGCTTTGTTAAGTGATGCAGACGGCAGCATACCGATTGAACCGGTCAGCATTGCAGCAGCATCGGACAGAATATCACCAAACATGTTACCGGTTACCACAACATCAAACTGCTTAGGCGCACGCACCAGCTGCATAGCCGCATTATCCACATACATGTGGCTCAGCTCGACCTCTGGGTACTCGGCTTTCAGCTCTTCCATCACTTCGCGCCACAGCACGGTAACTTCCAGCACATTAGCTTTATCAACTGAGCAGAGTTTCTTGCCGCGCGCCATTGCTGCCTCAAACGCAACACGACCAATGCGTTTTATCTCTTCCTCGTTATATACGTAGGTATTGAAGCCTTCACGCTGCCCCGCCTCAGTTGTGCGCACACCACGAGGCTGACCGAAGTAGATACCACCGGTCAGTTCACGCACAATCAGAATATCCAGACCCGATACAACCTCTGGTTTAAGCGTTGAAGCCTCAGCAAGCTGAGGATAGAGAATCGCCGGACGCAGGTTACCAAAGAGTTGCAACTGAGAACGAATACCCAGCAGCCCCTTCTCTGGACGGATAGCAAAGTCTGGATTGGTATCCCATTTAGGGCCACCGACTGCGCCCAGCAAAATCCCTTTAGCATCGCGAGCTTTCGCCAAGGTTTCCTCTGGCAGGGGTACACCTGTTGCATCAATAGCCGCACCACCGAGAAGCGCTTCATCCAACTCGAGACCCAGATTATCCTGAGCATTTACCAGCTCAAGAACACGCTTGGCCTGAGCAATAATTTCAGGACCGATGCCGTCACCTGGCAAAACCAACACTTTGTTTTCGTTCATCTTTGTTCCAAATATCTAATTGAATTCTGATCCCAGTCACCTCCCTCGCCTTGAGAAGAAGGTCCTACAAACGCCCCCTGAAGAAGCTACTTGTGTAGCGGGTACCGACCGAAATTCGGTCACCTCCTTCGTGTTACGAAGAAGGTTCCTACAACATCACCCTGTAGGAGGTATCCGCGTGCCGGGTGTCGGGTGCCGACCTTATTTAATAGCGTCAAACAACCAGGGAGAGGTTTCCCGACGGTTAGCTTCGAATGCACGAATCTCGTCAGCATGCTCAAGCGTTAGACCAATATCATCCAGCCCTTCGAGCAGACAGTGTTTGCGGAAAGCATCAACATCAAAGCTGTACTCTTTACCCTCGGGTGAAATCACTCTCTGTGCGCCCAGATCAATGGTCAGCTCCAGACCTGGAGCGGCGGCTACCGCACTGAAGAGTTCATCGACCTCAGATTCGCTCAAAATGATCGGCAACAGCCCATTCTTAAAGCAGTTATTAAAAAAGATATCCGCGTAACTTGGTGCGATCACCGCACGGAACCCGTAGTCATCAAGCGCCCAGGGTGCGTGCTCTCGGCTCGAACCACAACCGAAATTATTGCGCGCCAGCAGAATGCTTGCCGACTTGAATTCAGGTTTATTCAACACAAAATCCGGATTAATCGGGCGACCCGAACAATCCTGATCAGGCTGCCCCTCATCGAGATAACGCAGCTCATCAAACAGGTTTTTACCGAAGCCAGAACGCTTGATCGACTTCAGAAACTGTTTCGGGATAATCATATCCGTATCGACATTAACCCGATCCAGAGGAGCGACGACACCTGTGTGTGAAGTAAATTTTCTCATCTTAGTCTCCTCTACCCTTAGTTCAATTCCAGTTCGCGAACGTCAACAAAATGGCCGGTAACTGCGGCCGCTGCAGCCATTGCGGGACTTACCAGATGCGTACGTCCGCCGAAGCCCTGACGACCTTCAAAGTTACGGTTGGATGTAGAAGCACAGTGCTCTCCTGCACCCAGTTTATCCGGGTTCATAGCGAGACACATGGAGCAGCCGGGTTCACGCCATTCAAGACCCGCTTCGATAAAGATCTTATCCAGCCCCTCAGCTTCAGCCTGTGTTTTAACCAGGCCAGAACCAGGAACCACCAACGCCTGTTTGATGGTTGCCGCAACCTTGCGCCCCTTAACAACGGCAGCCGCTGCACGGAGGTCTTCAATTCGGCTGTTGGTACATGAGCCGATAAATACACGATCCAGATTGATACTGGTGATCGACTGATCAGCTTCCAGTCCCATATATTTCAATGCGCGGGTGATTGAACCTGCCTGATCAGCATCTTTGGCATTGGCCGGATTAGGCACATTGCCGTCAACCGCAACAACCATCTCAGGTGAAGTACCCCAGGTAACCTGAGGTTTAATATCTTCAGCACGGATCTCAACGACTTTATCGAACTGTGCATCTTCGTCTGAAACCAGCGTTTTCCAGCTTTCAACAGCACGATCCCACATCTCACCCTGTGGTGAGTACGGGCGGCCACGGAAGTATTCGATGGTTTTGTCATCAACCGCTACCATCCCAACTCGTGCACCGGCTTCGATCGACATATTACACATCGTCATGCGTCCTTCGACCGACAGAGAGCGTACCGCAGAACCACCAAACTCGATCGCATAACCGGTCCCACCCGCCGTGCCGATTACACCGATAACGTGCAATACGACATCTTTGGCAGTAACACCGGTACCCAGCTCACCATCAACGTTGATCAGCAGGTTTTTCATCTTTTTCGCGATCAGACACTGGGTGGCGAGTACATGCTCGACTTCAGATGTACCTATACCGTGAGCCAGCGCTCCAAATGCACCATGGGTAGAGGTGTGAGAATCACCACAGACAACTGTAGTGCCCGGCAGGGTCATACCCTGCTCCGGACCAACAACGTGAACAATGCCCTGACGATGATCGTTCATCTTGAACTCAACGATGCCGAAATCATCACAGTTTTCATCCAGCGTCTGTACCTGAATACGGGATACCGGATCGATAATCTCGTCTACACCACCTGAACGCTCAGTGGTTGGTACGTTGTGATCTGGAGTAGCGAGGTTAGCATCAATTCTCCAGGGCTTACGATTAGCCAGGCGCAGACCTTCAAACGCCTGAGGCGAGGTCACTTCATGCAGAATCTGACGATCGATATAGATCAATGAACTGCCATCTTCGTTCTGACGAACCAGATGGGCATCCCAGAGTTTGTCATATAAGGTTTTTCCAGCCATTCCCCACTCCTCGCTTAAGCACAAAATATGCGCGGGTTTTTATATCAGGCGCCATGCTAAGCGAAGTGGATAGAATAGACAAACTCATATTATTTATCTAAACGATTCCTATTAGGAATGACTATACAAACCAGCCACATCAACTGGTAACTTCAACTATTCGTTGTATTCGTACATTAGTACAATGATAAATTGAATTAGCTTAATCGTTTGAATCTATAGATATTTTTAGATAGCAGACTTTAACCTTCTTCATTTAAGCATCAACTAACCACTGCACTGTACAAAAAACATACAATCCACTGCGTACTAAACTCGACCTAAAACTGAAAAAATTGGATCTCGATACGAGCCCTATGCGCACATCACGGTCGAAACAAGACTATGGCTATTTCTCAATAGCGGACGGAAGGCGTCCGACCCGCGGATCTACCG
>JBFEXW010000006.1:0-24008 GCA_041562495.1 Marinobacterium sp.
GGCGCGGTTGTTTTAGCCCCGGCACCTCTGCATACTAAGCGCCTTCTGCTAACCAAGAGAACAGACCTTTGTTGAGCTCTGAAAAGTTTCAGGCCGCGATCCATCTGATGCGCGCCGATAAACCCATAGGCACCTATCTGCTACTCTGGCCAGCACTCTGGGCCCTGTGGATCGCCGCAGGTGGCTGGCCGAGCTGGAGTCTACTGCTGATCTTTACACTTGGCGTCTGGCTTACTCGCTCCGCAGGCTGTGTTATCAATGATTTCGCTGACCGTAAGGTCGATGGTCATGTAAAGCGCACAGCCGGACGGCCTCTGCCGACCGGGCGTATCAGCAACAAAGAGGCTATTTCGCTGTTTATCGGGCTGATGCTATTGGCCCTGATCCTGGTACTGTTTACCAATCCACTGACTATCATGATGTCGCCGGTAGCGCTGCTTCTGGCATTCAGCTACCCCTTTATGAAACGCTATACCCACTTTCCTCAGGTGGTACTGGGTATGGCCTTTGGCTGGGCGATCCCCATGGCCTTTGCAGCCACGACCGGAGAGGTTCCTCTGGTCGCCTGGATGATCTATCTGACCAAGATTCTCTGGACTGTCGCCTACGATACGGAATATGCGATGGTCGATCGTGATGATGATCTGCGGATAGGAGTTAAATCTACGGCGGTATTTTTTGGTCGGTATGACAAACTGGCAATCGCGGCACTACAGGCTGGCGCTTTAGCTATTCTTGCCTGGGTTGGTGCTTTTGAGGATTACGGTGCGATCTACTATCTCGGTCTGCTTGCGGCTTCCGGGTTCTTTATCTATCAGCACTGGTTGATTAAAGATCGAGACCGGATGCGCTGCTTTAAAGCCTTTCTGAATAACCATTATGCTGAGCTTGTTGTGCTTATTGGTCTGATAGTGGAGCTGGGAGTCTAACAAAATAAACTGCGGTCATATTTTTGTAACCAGATGGCCATCTAATATACTCAAATTTAGGCTAATGACAGGTAAAATCCCATGCACACTGGCAAGCGTGTATTGATTGTTGATGACGAAGCACCGATCCGCGAAATGATTATGGTTGCGCTGGAGATGGCCGGCTATGAAACACTGGAGGCCGCTAATGCAAAAGATGCACACTCCGTAATCGTTGATGAACAACCTGATCTGATTCTGCTGGACTGGATGATGCCCGGCACCAGTGGCATTGAGCTCGCTAAGCGTCTGCGGTCAGATCCAACGACAAAAGACCTGCCAATTGTGATGCTGACTGCCAAAGCAGATGAAGATAACAAGATCCAGGGTCTGGAGAACGGTGTCGATGACTACATCACCAAACCCTTTTCACCTCGCGAACTGGTTGCCCGTCTCAAGGCGGTTTTACGTCGCACGACACCCGCAGGACAGGAGGATGCCATCACAGTCTCAGGACTTACGCTTGATCCTGGTTCCCACCGTGTTTATGCTGACCAGTCTCCGGTGGAGATGGGACCCACGGAGTTTCGGTTACTGCAGTTTTTTATGACGCATCAAGAGAGAGCCTATACACGTGGACAGCTGCTCGATATGGTCTGGGGTGGTAACGTTTATGTCGAAGAGCGTACGGTAGATGTACACATCAGACGATTACGCAAAGCACTCGGCGATAGTTTTGGTGCTTTTATTCAAACCGTCAGAGGCACGGGCTACAGGTTCTCTACAAATATCTGACCATGGACGGATCTATTAGATGACGAGCGAATCCTCCTCGCTTTTCCGAACGCTTATTGGTTATCTGATTGTTGGTACGCTGATAGGCCTTCCATTTGGGCACCCGGCGCTCAGCGCGCTTCTTGCCACTCTGATCTGGTTCTGGAAGCTGAACAAGCAGCTCGTTCAGCTATTCAGGTGGGCACAGCACAATATCGATATAGAACCACCCGAACTGACGGGTCCAGTCGGTGACCTGACTTACCGCCTCTCGCGCCAGCGAAAAGCACAGCAAACACGTCTGAAGCGACTCAATTCCGCTATTCACCGTTTCCAGCAGTCAGCATCCTCGATGAGTGATGCTATTGTGATTATCGACCGCAATAATGAACTGGAGTGGTGGAATCAGGCCGGGCACGATCTGCTTGGGCTGATCGATGAAGACCGCGGCAACTCGGTATTTAACTACTTTCGTGACCCTCGCTTTGTCCGTTTCTATCGCTCCAGTGAACAGGGTGAAGCGCTGCAGCTAAAAAGCACGCGTGATTCTGACCGGATTTTTGAATACCGCCTGCATCATTTTGGTGATGGCGACCATGTTCTGGTCGCTCGCGATATCACGGAGATTCATAAGCTTGAACTGATGCGTCGTGACTTCGTATCCAATGCCTCTCATGAACTACGCACCCCGCTGACCGTGATTCACGGCTACCTAGAGACATTTCTTGATTCACCACTACCCGCTCCGCTGGAGCGCCCGGTTGATCAGATGTATCAACAGAGCAAGCGGATGACGAGTCTGATCTCCGACCTGCTGATGCTGTCGAAACTGGAAAATGCCAATGAAGCACGGAATCAGGACACCATTTCGATGAGGCCGCTGTTAGTGCAGATCGTTGAGGAGGCTCAGGCACTGTCCGGCGAGCGAAATCGGCGAATCGAACTCGAGATCAGCGGCGAACACAATCTCAAGGGTGAAGAGCGAGAGATCTACAGCGCTTTTTCAAATTTGGTGTTCAACGCTGTCCGTTACACGCCTAAAGAGGGGCAGATCAAGATCGGTTGGAGTGATACTGCAGAGGGCGCCGAGCTGAAGGTCACCGATACCGGGATCGGAATTCCCCAGAGCGATATTCCAAGGCTGACAGAGCGTTTCTATCGTGTTGATACTGGCCGCTCAAGGGAGAGTGGAGGTACCGGTCTCGGGCTGGCAATCGTCAAGCACGTTCTGGCCCGCCACAACGCCCATCTGAATATCCACAGCCAACTGGGCACAGGTTCAACCTTCATCTGCAGCTTTCCAGCAAGCCGCCTGAATTAAGAGTCCCAACTTAATTGAGCGTCATGTCTTAATGAACAGTGGCGTCTTAACTACCTTAGATTAAGGTTGCTGCTCAATCGTCGTCTGATCACCCGTTTCATCATCTGCATACTGTTCAAGCCAGAACAGGGTCGCACCGATCACAGCCGCAGGCATGACGATCAGGTTTACCACCGGTATCAGCGTTCCTAACTGCACCAGTGAACCAAACCCCAGCGATGACCAGCGCCGCGCTTTAAGCAACTGCTTCATCCGCCTGAAGCTGACACGGTTGTTATCCATTGGATAGTCACAATACTGAATCGCCATCATCCAGGCGGCAAAACCAAACCAGACAAAGGGCATCACAATATTAATCACCGGAATAAAGCTAAGTATCAGCAGAAAAATCACCCGCGGAAGATAGTACGCCAGCTTCGCCAGTTCACGCGCCAGCACTCTCGGAATCATTGCGATTACCGCCTTGAGACTTTGATCTGAGTTCAATGCACCGCGCGCACGCAGTTCAATCTTCTCAGCCAGAAAGCCGTTAAACGGCGCGGCAATAAAGTTCGCGACTATAGAGAAGCCATAATAAACAACAACGATCAGCAGAAACGCAAACAGTGGCCAGAGCAGATACTCAAGGAACGACAGCCAGTCCCAGTCAGGCAGCCAGAGCCTGGTCAGATACTGCACCCAGTCGGAAAAGTTGCTGACCAGCAGATAGATAGCGCCAGCGAAAAACAGCGTATTGATCAACAGGGGGATTAACACAAAGCTGCGGATTCCCGGTTCCGGCAACATTTTCAGACCACGGAGCAGGTAGGCCGCACCGGTTAACGGATTATTTCTACTCATCAGATAAAGAAGTTCAGATAGATTCGGATAACGACAGCGAGGATCATCAGGCTGAGACCCGTTCTGTTCACCTTAAATTCTATCGATTTGAAACTGATCAGGGGTTCCCAGAAACGCAGAATCGCTGACCAGTCTTTGGTACGTGTGCCATACATCAGCAGGGATATCGCAAATACCGCCAGACCACCCCAGAACAGAAAGGGCTCTATAGTGAATAAAACCAGATTGAAGTTCATTAATTACTCTCCACTCTCACAGAGCTGCTGTTTTTGACGCATCAGAATTCGGCAGCCATCACTCTTGTTGTTCATATCCCAGCAGCCATAACGCGCCCAGCTCTTCTCATCTTCGGTGATCTCCTCGTTATATGCGGGAACGCCTTCACAGAACCCGGAAACCGGTGTGCTTACCTCCCAGCAGGCACGCAGAAAATTGCCGGTATCAATAGTACAGATAGGACTGCGGCAATCGGCAATATCGCCCAGCGCCTTTTCAAAACAACCGTTCTGGTCCTGTTGTTTACCAAACGCCAGTCCCAGATCATGCTGCGCAGCTGCTGCGGACTCACGCGCCTGATTGAAATCTGACAACCACTGCGCTTTATACGCCCTAACCTCATCTTCAAAGACAAAACAGCCTACAACTGCGAGCAGAATAATAACGAGCAGAGAGAGCAAAATGGTTCGCTTCACGCGTCAGATCCTTTAGCCGGAAGCGGACGATAGAGGCCAATAATTGTCAGTATCAGCCCCAGGACTGAGAGCAACATGCCGCCATTAACAGCAATAGGGTAACGCATCATAAAGGGGACAAAGGGAAAACTGCCTGAGGTTTCGCACTGTCCCTCTGCATAGTTCCAGACACCCGAATCGGCAAGACAGTCAGCGATCTGGTTCTGCTCCAGCATATAGGCTGTCATCAGCGCGACAGAGGGTATTACGAGTAGTAGCAGTCCGAGTCTGAGCATCAGTCTTCGTCTGTGATACCGATGTTGGAGATACCTTCATTCTTCGCCAGATCACGGAGTTCCAGCACCAGCTTCGCTGACTGTTTAGCTTCCGTAATCATCTCCAATACGGTTTCCTGAAAGGCATCTTCATCAATCATCAGGTCATGCATATTGATAAAGCGCACCAGCTCCTCGTCTGACATCTGCGCATCGGCTTCAGCAAACTCGATATAAGCCGCAACCGTCTCGTATGACAGATTGGAAACAGCAACCGCCTCAGAAGGCTCTTTTTCAATCTGGCACACCAGAAGGCTGATCATCGCCAGAATCGCATCGTGGGCCGGAATCGCACCGAACATATCGTACTCGTCGAGATCAACCAGATTCTCGTCAACATGCTCAAGCTGCGCTTCGTAGTTCACTTTGGTGCCGCGTCCGGTCTGCGCTTCCCAGATTGAATCGAGCAGATTACGCATTCTGGCCAGATCGCCAAAATCCATTAGCCTGGAGAAGAGCGCAAAATTCATAAACATCCGCTCAGTCAACGCTGTTGCAAAAAGCACCTGCTGCCAGGGCTCCAGTGCTCTGATTGACGTTTCAAAGCGGTTATCTTGAATCATTCTGCTCTCCGTAAATTATGAATTTAGAGCTTAGTGGATATATATCGGCCTAAAGGCGCACTTCTATACCGCGTTCGCGCATATAAGCTTTGGCTTCAGGAATAGTGTGTTCGTTAAAGTGAAAAATGGAGGCCGCCAGCACTGCATCGGCTTTGCCTTCGATACAGCCTTCCACCAGATGATCAAGATTACCCACACCACCTGAGGCGATAACAGGAATATTCACCGCCTCAGAAACTGCCCGGGTCACACCCAGATCATAACCGCTCTTTACACCATCCTGATCCATAGAGGTCAGCAGAATCTCTCCTGCACCCAGCTCCTCCATCTTCTTAGCCCACTCGACCGCATCCAGACCGGTAGGCTTGCGACCGCCGTGCGTGAAGATCTCCCAGCGACCCGGTTCATCAGCCGCCGAGACGCGTTTGGCATCAATCGCCACAACAATACACTGGCTACCAAAGCGTTCCGATGCCTCACGGACAAACTCCGGATTGAACACCGCCGCGGTATTGATCGAAACCTTATCGGCACCGGCATTCAACAGTGTACGTATATCTTCACAGGTACGTACGCCACCACCGACAGTCAGCGGTATAAACACCTGCGATGCCATACGTTCCACCGTATGAACCATAGTGTCACGCCCCTCATGACTGGCAGTAATATCAAGGAAAGTGATCTCATCGGCACCCTGCTCATCGTAGCGGCGCGCCACTTCAACCGGATCCCCCGCATCACGGATATCGAGGAACTTTACACCCTTAACAACGCGGCCATTCTCTACATCAAGACAGGGGATAATGCGCTTAGCCAGTGCCATTCTGTTAACCTCTAGTTACCTGCAAGCTGATCACTCAGCTGCTGGGCTTCAGCCACATCCAGCGTACCTTCATAGATAGCACGCCCCGTGATAGCACCGAGAATACCCTGGTCAGCGACTGCCGCGAGCTTACGGATATCTTCAATATTGGTCACACCACCAGAGGCGATAACCGGGATACCGGCTTTAACGGCCAGATCGACTGTCGCTTCCACATTGACGCCCTGCATCATGCCGTCCCGGCTGATATCGGTATAGACGATTGAAGAAACGCCATCATTACGGAACTTCTGAGCCAGATCAACCGCCATTACATCAGTGACCTCGGCCCAGCCATCAATCGCAACACGGCCATCCTGAGCATCCAGACCGACAATGATATGACCGGGGAACGCCTGACACATCTCGGTAACAAACTCAGGCTCTTTAACCGCCTTGGTACCGATAATAACGTAGCTGACACCCGCCTTCAGATAGGCTTCTATGGTTTCAGCAGAACGGATACCACCGCCGATCTGGATCGGCAGGTCGGGATAAGCGGTTGCAATAGCGTTAACAATCTCACCGTTGACCGGCTCGCCGGCAAAAGCACCGTTCAGATCAACCAGATGCAGACGACGACAACCAGCGTCGACCCAACGCTTAGCCATATCAACAGGGTTGTCAGAGAAGACTGTAGAGTCATCCATTCGGCCCTGACGCAGGCGAACACATTTGCCATCTTTAAGATCGATTGCCGGGATTATCAACATAGGAAGTTAAGTCCTGAATAGTTTCGGATAGCGCTTACTGACGGCCATCCCAGTTTACAAAATTCTTGAGTAGCTGAAGGCCAGCTTTGGAGCTCTTCTCCGGATGGAACTGGACAGCAAACACATTGTCCTTCGCCAGCGCCACATCAAATGGCACGCCATAATCGCCAAGACCTGCTACCAGTTCGCGATTTGCCAGCTTTACATAGTAGCTGTGTACGAAGTAGAAACGTGTTTCATCTTCGATACCCTGCCAGATCGGGTGATCCAGAGTCTGCTTCACCTGATTCCAGCCCATATGAGGCACTTTCAGCTTCTCGCCCTGAGCATCCTTAAGGCCTTTGCCGAAGAAGTTCACACGCCCTTCGAACTCGCCAAGGCAGTCAACGCCGCCATTCTCCTCTGAGAAATTAACCAGTGCCTGATAACCGACACAGATCCCCAGAAACGGCTTGCCTGAACCTATGGCTTCATGAACCTCCTGATCTACACCCAAACGGCGCATCTCAGCGATACAGTCACGAATAGCACCAACACCGGGCAACAGCACACGGTCTGCGTTGCGCACCTTTTCCGGATCAGCGGTCAGCATCACCTCAGTACCGGCAGGCGCGACCAGCTCAAGCGCTTTCTGCACCGAGTGCAGGTTTCCCATGCCATAGTCGATAACGGCAATACTGCTCATGCTCAGAGACACCCTTTGGTTGATGGCATGATTCCCTCAGCACGGGGGTCAAACTCCAGCGCCATACGGAGCGCGCGACCGAACGCCTTAAAGATTGTCTCAGCCTGATGGTGAGTGTTCTTACCCTTAAGGTTGTCGATATGTAGCGTCACAGCTGCATGGTTTACAAAGCCATGGAAGAACTCGCTGAACAGGTCAACGTCGAAGCTACCGACACGACCACGGATAAACTCGACATCCATATCCAGACCCGGACGGCCTGAAAAGTCGATAACTACGCGTGACAGCGCTTCATCCAGAGGCACATAGGCGTGGCCGTAACGGCGGAGGCCCTTCTTGTCACCAACCGCCTGCTTAAATGCCTGCCCCAGTGTAATACCTATATCTTCCACTGTGTGGTGATCATCAATATGCAGATCGCCGACAGCGTGGATATCCATATCGATCAGGCCATGACGAGCGATCTGCTCCATCATGTGATCCAGAAAGGGTACACCGGTTTCCGACTTAAACTCACCCGTACCATCCAGATTGATGGCGATGGTGATCTGCGTCTCCAGCGTATTGCGGGTAACTTTGGCAGTGCGTGCGCCCATCTCGATTCTCCGCTTGAATTGCGCAAAACCGAAATTATACCGTTAAGCGCCGGTAAACGGCAGTTTTCACAACTTTTTTCTTAGGAGCGGTGTTCTTTGTCTAGCTAGGCTACAATCCACTAATAAGACTTAGGAAAAATTTGGAATCTGTGATGCGTATTCTGATTAAAACTCTGACTATTCTTGTACTGGTAGTTCTTCTGGCTGTCGGAGCTCTGGCGGCTTATCTGACGATGGTATTCAACCCTAACGACTACCGCAGCGAGATCGAATCCCGCGCAAGAGACGCGGCGGGTATTGAGCTGAAGATAAACGGCGAAATCGGCTGGTCACTCTACCCCTGGCTGGCGCTGGACCTGAATGATCTCAGCGTCAGCTATCCTGACCGTCCGCTGCTTGCACAGCTATCGCGGGCTTCCGCATCACTCAATATTCCTGCGCTTTTGGGCGGCGAAGTTCAGGTTGATAGCGTACTGGTATCCGGACTTAACCTTAGCTTGCATAAAACCAAAGATGGTGGCGACAACTGGACAGCACCAGTAAGCGATTCCAAACCAGAGCTGAAAACTGCTGAGCAGACCAGTGCACAGGGCTCTTCCGGAGCGATGAAACTGGCGATCAATCAGATAAAACTGGCAGGCGCTCAGGTAAGTTATCAGGATGACACCAGCGGGCAGCACGTACAGCTAAATGACCTTAGCCTGCAGGCGGACCGTGTAGACCCGAGCAAACCCTTCCCGTTTAAATTCAGCTCTCAGGTTCTGGTCACTCAGGGGGAGGATAAGCTGATCGATCTCGGCATCAATCTGGACACCGAACTAAGCCTCAACCTTGAGCAGCTTGCGGCGCAGCTTAATGGCCTGAGCATCTCCGGAACCCTGAAACCGGCAGGGCTACCTGCGGAGCAGAAGTTTGATCTGAAAACCGATCTGGCATTTAACCAAACCACACAACTGCTCTCACTTAAAAACCTGACACTGAGCATTGGTAAACTGAATGCATCAGGTGAGCTTAATGTCAGCAAGTTTGATACGCCTGAGATCGCCGGGCAGCTCAAGGTAGCGCAGTTCAATCCGACGGAACTGGCTCAGTCTTTCGGTGTCACTCTGCCGAAACTGGGAGACGGTGCATTGAGCAGTGCTTCATTAAGCAGCGCAATCTCTGGCGGCCTGGATAAACTCAATCTTAGCGAGCTTACGATCGCGTTAGATCAAACCAAGATCAGCGGAACCGCGAGCTACGGCCTCAACTCCGGAGCGATCGCAGCCAGTCTCAAGGGAGACAGCCTGAATCTGGATACCTATATGCCTCCAGCTACCGAATCTAAGGATTCAGGAGAAGCTGCAACCGGCACCGCATCCAAAGGCTGGTCAAAAGATCCGATGTTTGATCTGACACCGCTACGCTCGCTGACAGCAGATCTGGCGCTGAGCTTCGATAAGCTGATCTATCAGGGTAACGAGATCCAGAACCTCACCCTGAAAGCAAAAGCGGCGGGCGGCAAGCTTAATGTCAGCCAGCTGACGGCACAGGCGATGGGTGGACAGATCAACGCTACTGCCTCGGTCGATGCCCGCAAAGACACACCGCTGCTGAGTATCAGCCCTGATCTCAAAGGTATTCAGATCAAGCAGTTGCTGGCGGCGGCGAGCATGGAGAAACCGCCAGTGGAGGCGAAAGTAAATCTGGGCGGCGCTCTGACAACACAGGGCACCTCGATGCACAGCCTGATCAACGGTCTGAACGGACAAATGAAGCTGAGCGCAGCCGAAGGTGTAATTCAGGGGATCGATATGGCTCAGGAGCTGTGTCAAAATATCGAAAATCTGACCGCTCTGGGTATTAACCCGGATCAGGTCGATCGCACCACCCCGATAGCCGATCTTAGCAGCACCTTCAATATCACAAACGGCGTTGTAAACAATCCTGACTTCGGTGCCTCTATCGATGCTGCCAAAATTGACGCCAAAGGAACAGTAAACCTGCCTGTTCAGACACTGGATTACAATCTGGGACTTACGCTGACAGATGACTTGTTTAATCAGAGTTGCGGTATTAATCCGGCACTGAAAAACACCCGCATTCCGGTCAACTGCAAAGGCGGATTTGATGCCGACCCGGCAAAACTCTGCAAACTGGACACCAGTTTTATCGGCGAAGTGATCAAAAAAGCAGCCGGACAGCGTGTTCAGGAAGAGCTCGATAAGAAACGCGCAGAGCTGGAAGCTCAGGCAAGACAAAAAGTTGAGGAGAGCCTTCAGAATCAGGTAGGTGATCAGATTAAGGGGGAAGCCGGTAATCTGCTGAAAGGGTTATTCGGTAACTAGTGTCAGCGTTTAACTTTTCTGATGCCGTGCTGATCTGGTTTGATCAGCACGGTCGTAAACACCTGCCTTGGCAGCAACATAAATCCGCTTATAACACCTGGCTCTCGGAGATTATGCTCCAGCAGACTCAGGTTGCCACTGTTATCCCCTATTACCAGCGTTTTATCAGCCTGTTCCCAGACGTTCGCGCATTAGCCTGCGCGGATATTGATGAAGTACTTCATCTCTGGACAGGCCTGGGCTACTACGCCCGCGCCAGAAACTTGCATAAAGCGGCGCAACAGGTAGTAACCAAGCACAGGGGTGAGTTTCCGGTTGATCCGGTGCTACTTGAACAACTGCCGGGAATTGGTCGTTCGACTGCCGGCGCTATAGCATCGATCGCTGGAGGTATTCGGGCACCCATACTGGATGGCAATGTAAAGCGGGTACTGGCGCGCTATGTTGCTCTGCAGGAGTGGCCCGGAACCACCACAGCCCTTAAGCAGCTCTGGGATCTGGCTGAGCAACTGACACCCGCCGAACGGGTCGGTGACTACACTCAGGCGATGATGGATTTGGGTGCAACGGTCTGCGTTCGATCCAAACCCAGATGCGATCTTTGTCCTCTACAGACACATTGCACAGCCTATAAAACGCAGCAGACAGCGCAGTTACCAAAGCCGAAACCTAGGAAAATCCTGCCTGTTAAAACCACCACGATGTTGCTGATTCAGAAGGACTCGGAATTCCTGCTGAAACAGCGCCCCCCAACGGGCATCTGGGGCGGGCTATGGAGCTTTCCGGAAGTGGCTGATCTTCGAGATCTGCCCTCAACAGTAAAACTGAGCATGGACAGGGCAATACCGCTGATGCCCATTCGCCATACCTTCTCTCACTACCACCTGGATATTACCCCGGTACTGATCCCTGAAGATGCTCTGCAGTGGACCGAGCTGATGGAAGACATCGCCGCTCTCTGGTATAACACCAGCCAACCATCCAGAGTCGGCCTGGCCGCACCGGTAAAGAAATTACTATCCCAGCTTAGTAGCGCTGGTAATGGAGAACTCTTATGAGCCGCACCGTATTTTGTCGCAAATATAAGCAAGAGCTCGAAGGACTCGAGCGCGCGCCCTACCCCGGCCCACTCGGCCAGAACATCTATGACAATGTTTCCAAAAAAGCCTGGCAGGAGTGGACCGACCACCAGACCATGCTGATCAACGAGAAGCATCTGAACCTGATGGATGCGACCAGCCGTAAATTCCTGCAGGAGGAGATGGAAAAGTTTCTCTCGGGCGAAAATTTCGAAAAAGCCGAGGGATATGTTCCTCCATCTGACAGCAAATAGCTGTTGACAGAGGTCTAAATACCCGGTTTAATACGCGCCTCTTATCTGGTGCGCCTCGATAGCTCAGTTGGTAGAGCAGAGGATTGAAAATCCTCGTGTCGGTGGTTCGATTCCGCCTCGAGGCACCATTCTTAAAGGGCTTGCAGTTGATGCAGGCCTTTTTTGTTTGTGCCTTGTGCCAGATTTGTGCCTTCAATGTGATGTAGCCACGCAAGTTTTTTGGCCCCGATTCGCGCACTGTTTGGCGCTGCGCAAAATCACAATTGAAAGCTATTTTGACCGCAAACGTTTTAACAGCATAGGCCGCACGGGCAGGATAAGGCGGCGGGAAATAGCGTCCCATAACGTCATTCAGTTCTGCGAATTAACTCAGATCGAAGACCTTCACAAAATCAGACAGTGAGTCTCCGGCAACTTCTCAGCAACCGCGGTGAGATTTTCAAAAACCAGCACTGCCTGCGCTTCAAAGGATTCCGTCACCATCTCTATCGTATTCGGATTAAGCGGAATCTGGTCCGACAGAGAGACAATACTCCCCGCTTTCACCGCCTGAGAATAGGTTCCGATTGCTGCTGGCGCCTTATCGGTTGAGATAATTGATTTGTTAGATACATGAACTCCTGTTGCTGATAGCGATGATTGAAATAACGACCCGAAAGGTCGATAAAGAAATTTTATCGGGGGCTAACTTATCGGCTATTCACAATTATTTACGCTCGAAATTTAAATCCTTTTAGATAAATATATGGCAGGTATTATTTTTAGCAGTGGTAATCACCATGTCTAATTCTCAAAAAAACCGCGCACTCGATCGGCTCGACTACAATATACTTAACGCGCTTCAGAAGGATGGGCGCATCCGCTTTGTTGATCTGGCCGATAAAGTCGGTCTCAGCTCAACGCCCTGTATCGAGCGCGTTAAACGACTTGAAAAAGAGGGCTATATCCAGGGCTACTACGCACGTCTTAACCCACACCTGCTTGACCGGAGCATGCTGGTATTTGTTGAGATTTCACTCTCCTACCAGACACCTGATGCATTTGCGCAATTCAACAAAGCGATTAAACAGCTGCCCTATATTCTTGATTGTCATCTTGTCTCCGGCGATGCCGACTATCTGGTAAAGGCACGTATAAAGGATATGTCCGAGTATCGCGCACTACTGGGTGACATGCTGCTTATGCTACCCGGTGTACAGAACTCGAAAAGCTATGTGGTTATGGAAGAGGTCACTGAAACACTCGAGATACCGATTGAGTATAAGCGCCGGTAAGTATGCCAAAAGCTATGTCAGACCTGCTCATCGGGGCGCAGATCCAATTATCTTGAAGTTTAACTTGAGTGGTGGCGGCTTTAACCTATATTTAACAGACTATGATTAAGTCTTATTTAAGAAGACTAGAAGGTGAACACTATGACAAAAGCTTTTAGAAAAGTGCTAACGCTGGCACTTGCTACTTTCTGGTCGTGCACATCTGTTTCAGCAGCAGATATGTCGAGCATAGGCCAGATTAAAACTCTCAGTGGTGAGGTTAATCTTGAACGCGCAGGAAAGGTATCACCGGTTAAACTCGGAGATCGCTTATACCAATCCGATATCCTGCGCTCAGGTCCCGATGGCGCAACCGGAGTACTCTTCATCGATGATGCTCGCATGGCGATCGGGCCAAACTCAGAGTTAGATTTAAGCAAATATCAATTTAACGATATCAAGGACCAGGGCGCCGCAGAGATGCAATTGAACTCCGGTAGCTTTGCCGCGATAACAGGAAAAATGGTTGATCGCGAACCGGGCTCACTAAAGCTTCGTACCTCCGCATCAGTTATCGCTGTACAGGGCGCTTCTTTCATAGTGAATGTAGGTGCAACACCAGAATAGCAGGGCTTGCAATATGTTAACGACTAATTTAAAGCTTCTTTCCACGCTGACAGTTGCCGGCGTTCTATCAGGCTGTACGGCATACTCCACTGCAGTCAACAGTCTGGGACCTGATCGAGCCGTATCAGATCTTCAGGATCTCGATAAAGAGTACGTACTCAGCTCGGTGTCTCCGCTGTTCTGTCCGGCTCCTGAGATCTATATGGTGATGCCTCTGGAGAACAAAGGAACACTGGATGTGCAACTGAACAACGGCGAGGCTTATGCGCTTGAGGAGAATTACTCCGCAGTCTCGGTTAGTGAGCAGGAACGTAAACAGTTTACCGGTGATCAGGAGTAACTGATGTCTCTGGCGGGAGATGCCGTAGAGCACCTGCCACCTGCCCCAATTTATCACACGGTTTATTTTGAGCTGGACACCACCACCCCTACCCCGGAATCACAGAAACTGATTGAAGGGGTTTATCAGCAGGTTGCTGATTATCCGGTTCCCGAGGTCGTGGTTATTGGTCATACCGATACGCAGGCTTCGACAGCATACAACATGACGCTTTCCGAGGCGCGGGCAAAACTGATTAAAGACAATTTGATTGCGCATGGCATCACACCAGAGATGATAAGAGTTGAGGCTCGCGGTGAATCGGACCTGCTGATCCCAACCGCCGATAATGTCGATGAACCACGCAACCGGCGCGTAGTGATCAACGTCCGGTAATCAGTGATAAACGAGATGCGGGCTGAAGTCCGCATCTCTGTTGTTACTGCTCGCCACGCATAATTCGCAATACGCTGGTACGGCTGATGCCATATTTTTTAGCCTGGCTGTACTGAGACTGGCCGTCATTGACCGCCTTGATGATCTCCTGTTTGATCACCTCTGAAATAACCGGCTTACGCCCACCTTTGCCCTTAGTTATCACTCTCCCAGGCACAGTACCCACTTCTGTACCCTGAAGATTACGATCAATCTCAGCAAAAACACCCAGTAACCTGATCAGCAGCTTGGACTCATGATCATTAGTGCCAGAGTCCATCCCCTGCTCAAGCGATCGTATATAGCAGCACTCCTCGTGAATACGTGCAATGCGCTCAAGCACTTCTCCGAGACGGCTACCCAAGGTTTCGAAACGTACAACAACGAGCGTATCGCCCCACGCTAAAGCACCCAGCAGATCATCAAAGCTGTTCAGTTCAGAATAGAATATTCGTGCACAACCGGCAGACTCCAACCGTTCAAGCTGATGTTTTTTGGCCTCCAGATCACCGCTTCCGATCCATCCAATAAGTGCCATCCATCTCTCCGGAGCAAACAAGTAGTTACATAATATAGTTACATAACTTGGCTGCAGATTTCCAGACTATTCGAAACAGAGCGTTATCAATAAAGAGCACCTATATCAACAGCCAGACAAAGTCGTTGTTGTTAGGATTGATGCTGATCAAGTAAGCCAACAGTTAAGAAAAACACCTATAGATATATCACTTTCATTTACTAAACTGGGATTTAGTTGAACCTGCGAGATAGCATTTTTGTTGCCGATCAAGATCCGGAATAACGCCGGATTAGCTTTTATTATCTTGGGTGTAATCCTTGTAGCCTTTATTGCTGACGCCGGTATTCATGCATCGGTGCGGGAACGGGCGCGCCTTGCACTCACCTATAAACTCAGCCAGTCGACCAATCGGCTTTCTACCGAGCTATCCAGGAGCATTCAGTTAGCCCGAGGTGTAATCGGGTTAGTCACGCTCAAACCAGACCTGAATCAGGACGAATTTTCTGAATTTGCCAACCAGGTTGTCCAAGATAGTGACGTAATCGTAAATATCGCTCTGGCTCCCAATCTGGTGATCTCTAACGTGTATCCTCTGGATACAAACCGCGCAGCACTCGGAGTCGATTATCGCCGCCTGCCAGAACAGTATGATGCGATTGAGCGCGCAATCGAGACACACAATATCGTTATGGCGGGGCCGCTAAATCTGGTTCAGGGTGGCCAGGGCCTTATCGTTCGTTTCCCGATCTATTTTCCAAACAGCGAACAGACGGACAGGTTATGGGGAATCACTTCCGTTGTGATCGACTTTAACAGGCTGTTGAAAAATGCGGGGGTCGCTGACCTCACCCGAGACAACCGGGTTGTAATACGTGGCCAGGATGGCACCGGCAGCTCCGGCGAAGTGTTTTTTGGTAACAGCGAGACTCTGGGTGATGATCCTGTTTATCACAATTTTTCACTTCCAACCGGTAGCTGGCAGTTTGCTATCGAACCGCGCAAGGGCTGGGTCGTTGAGCAGCAGATGCTCGTATTCCACATTCTTCTGGGAGCGATCTCCCTGCTCGTCATATTTTCAGCTGCGACGCTTGATACAGAACTACGTCGGCGCTGCAGAGCGGAAAACGCGCTCAGAGAGAAGAGCGAACAGCAGGAGCAGCTATTTGCTATTGTCGGTCACGAACTTCGCACACCTGCCGCCGCGATAAAGATGCTGATCGAGGAGGAGCAACTCGATCAGAGCAACGCTAAACGCAAACTGCTTCTGGAGACCAGCAATCATCTGATCAATGTATTAGATGATATGCGCGCTGTTACTCACCCTGATGAAGCGATTAATGGTGAGTTGACTGATATCGTGATACCCGATCTGGTCGCCTCATCAGAATCACTGCTAAGTCATCTCCTCAATGATCATGGACTACGTGTTCATATTCAAAGCGATGCCAACTCTGCAAAACCCCATCCGGTCAATGCTCAGTTGTTGCGTCAGATTGTTCTGAATCTGCTAAAAAATGCCGCGCAACACTCTCGTGCAACTGACCTGTGGATCGATATCAGCAGTACCACAGAAAATCAGGCCGAACCGTCCATCATCATTGAGTTTGCGGATAACGGCCAGGGGATCTCAGCGGAGCATAAAGAGACGCTGTTTAGCGCTTTTCAACGTGGTAAAACTTCGGTCGATGGAGCAGGTCTGGGGCTTCATGTCAGCCGTAAATTTATTCAGGATCACTTCAACGGAGATCTTACCTACCGAGACAGAGCTGGGGGTGGCGCAGTATTCACCCTCAAGTTTAACCCTGGTATATCGGAAACCGAAAGCCAGCCCCCTACTCAACAGCCTTTGGATCAGTACAACCCATTACACGGAAAAAATATTCTGGTTGCTGAGGATAACAAAGTGCTGCAGATGACCATTAAAAACGCCTTTGAAAAACAGGGCGCCAGCGTTACTGTCGCAGATAATGGCGCGGATGCACTGCGAAACCAGGATATATCGGGATTCGATCTGTATGTTACCGATATCTTCATGCCTAAAATGGATGGTTATCAATTCACTGCAGCGCTACGTGCGCTGGGTATCGACAAGTTTATTATCGGTCTCACCGCTGCGGTAATCGGGAGCGAACAGGAACAGCTCTTGAATCAGGGTGCCAACGCCGTACTGTCCAAGCCGCTCAATATGGAACAGCTCAAGAAATTGCTCTGGGATCTGGAACAACGTAACTAAGGATCCAGCCCTCATGTCGGAAATTATTTAGGCTGCTTAGAGCGTCTGTCGATCAGGTACGTTCGTTCATATAGCCTTCATAATTCGGCACGTAGCGCTCATGAGCATCATCCAGTAACGGTGAGCTGAACATAAAATCAGCAGTGCTTTCATTACAGGCAACTGGCAGATTCCATACGGCAGCGAGCCTGAGCAGCGCTTTGATATCTGGGTCATGAGGCTGTGCGTTCATTGGATCCCAGAAGAAGATCAACAGATCGAGTTTTTTCTCGGCAATCATTGCACCCAGTTGCTGATCACCGCCCATCGGGCCACTAAGCATGGTGTGGACTTCAATACCGAGCGAGTCCTGAATTCGATGCCCGGTTGTCCCAGTCGCATAAAGCCTATGGCGTTTCAGTTTATCCTTATGTTGCTGACACCAATTGATCAGATCATCCTTTCTGTTGTCATGGGCAACTAAAGCGATCGCTTTTCTCTCACCTATCGGGTGTTTAATCCATTTCATATTGTGTTTCAGCTATTCCGGTGAATGTGTATAAAACCAAAAGTAGGATTGTAATTTTTCTGTGTAAGTGGCGGTTTATCACAGTGATATTCTGTCACTGAACAAGATCATAAATCGGCTCATCACCTGCTTCCAATCCCGTATCGGCATAGTCCACTTCTTAGCGATCTGGTGCAAGGCCAGATACAGCACTTTCATCACCGACCTATCGTTCGGGAAAGATCGTCGCATCTTCGTTACCTTTCTCAGTGAAGCGTTCGCCGACTCGATGGCATTGGTCGTGTAGCTGACCTTGCGGATCTGCGGCGGATAGTCAAAGAACACACTCAGGCGCTCCCAGTCTGATCGCCAGGATCAGCTAATAGTTGGGTGTTCATCCGTCCCACTTTAGCGCAAACTCATCCTATGCGCGTTCAGCTTCATCAAGTGTAGCGGTGGCGCACTTGGTGAACGATGCAAAGCTGGATCTGAGTCTGCGGATATACGGCTTCGATGGCTTCAGGGAAACCTTTCAGGCCGTCAACACAGGCAATCAAGATATCCCGCAAGCCTCGCTTCTTAAGCTCGGTCACCACTGAGAACCAGAACTAAAATTGTCCCTTTGCTACCGGTCGGTGACCGGGTAGCCGGAGTACTCTGTAACCATTCTGTTATTTTCGGGACATATTTTTGTCAAAACTGGCTGATTTAATTGCGGCTCAGACTTACGTTTAACAACAGGATGACAAAAACCATGAGCCACGAAATCGACAACAGCCGTCGCGGCACACTAAAACTTTTAGCGAGCCTTCCGCTTCTGCCGCTTGCTGGTGGAATCACCAGCGTACTGCTCAATAATGGAGCACAGGCGGCCATGGCTGCGATGAAATCTGCGCGATTCGTTCCTATGGCTGCGCCTACTCTGGAAAACCCGGCTGAGATGGCTACGACGACAGTAAAATCGTCTCTGGTCGTAGATTACGTCGACGGTAGCAGCAAACAGTTTTCACTGGGCTACAAACCTTTCTTTATCACCGGTGATTTGGTGGATGATGGTCTGGGCGGTAAAACACTGAGTGGCGGCTACTACGATATCAACGGCAAGCCGATCATGAACACCAATGGTACTCAGCTGTTTTCAGACTGCCCAGACGGTACCAGCCTGCTGACTCTGAAGAATCCCAAGGTTGCCGGTATCAAAGGAAATACGGTTTTCGCAGTGGTTCAGTTTGAATACGCCTCTCGCGATGCGAATGGCGACGACCTGTATGGCAAAATGCCATCACCAATCGCTGTGCTGACACTGGATCAGAATCCAGCGACGGGAGAGCTATCTCTGGTGAAATACCACAACGTGGATACCAGCAGTGTAAACGGCTTGTGGATCACCTGTGGTTCCAGCCTCTCTCCATGGAACACTCACCTTTCCAGCGAAGAGTATGAACCTGACGCAGCTAAAGCCAACGATAAGCGTCTGATGTCATTCGGTAAAAACCTGTTTGGCGATGCTAACAAGGCAAACCCATATCACTACGGACATATGCCTGAAGTGACGGTAAACCCGGATGGAACTGGCAGCATCACTAAACACTACTGCATGGGCCGGATCTCTCACGAACTGGTGCAGGTAATGCCTGATGAGCGCACTGTTCTGATGGGTGATGACACAACAAACGGTGGTCTGTTTATGTTCATCGCCGATAACAAGCGCGACCTGTCTGCTGGCACCCTCTACGTTGGTAAGTGGACTCAGACATCCAGCGAAGGCCCTGGTGCAGGCGATATCTCCTGGATCAACCTGGGTCAAGCGACCAGCGACGAGATCAAAAAGATCGTTGAAAGCGGCATCACCTGTGCCGATATCATGGATGTCCGCACCGAAGATCCTAACGACTACAGCTTCACCAAGATCGGTTACGGCGGCAAGTCTAACTGGGTTAAGCTGAAAGCCGGCATGGAGAAAGCGGCTGCATTCCTTGAAACTCACCGTTATGCAGCGCTGGTCGGCGGCTCTCTGGACTTCAGCAAGATGGAAGGTACCTGCGTAAATATCGCTGACAGGCGTGCTTACTCTGCTATGTCCTACGTCTATAAGTCGATGACAGATGGTAGCGGCGATATTCAGGTGGAGGGTCCTAAAGCGGGTGCCGTTTACGAGCACATTCTTGACGGTGGCCAGAAAGACAGTGCAGGCAACGCAATTGACAGTGAATGGGTATCTACTCACATGTCTGCACCTGAAGCACTGATTGGCGAAGATCTTGCTGCTCAGGATGCGCTAGGTAATAAGGCTCTTGCTGACAAGATCGCTAACCCAGACAACCTGAAGTTCTCTGAGAAGCTACGCACACTGTTTATCGGCGAGGACAGCGGCAACCACGTTAACAACTTCCTCTGGGCTTACAATATAGATACCAAAGAGCTGTCACGTGTATTGTCATGCCCTGCTGGTGCTGAGTCTACCGGTCTGCAGGCGGCTGATGAAGTTAACGGCTGGATGTACATCATGAGCAACTTCCAGCATCCAGGGGACTGGGACAGCCCACTGCACGATAAAGTGAAGGACGTTCTGGACCCGCTGGTTCGCGCTAACTTCAAGGACCGCAATGGTGCGGCAGTTGGTTACATTACAGGTCTGCCTGAACAGGCTTAATGCGCCTCTGAGTTGACCTAAAACCCCGCCCGGAAACTGGCGGGGTTTTTTAATGATTTAATGCAGGCTTTGATACGCTTCTCCTCCTGTTCCCCTTGTTTATCATGGGTGATATTTTTCCAACCTGATCCTTAGGATCGGACCAACTTTTCGCTATAACCAGCGATACGTGTGACGGGGAAGACAGAGATGAATGGAGTTGTAATCGTTACAGGTGGTGGTCGTGGTATTGGCGCGGCTACTTCAAAACTTTTGGCGTCTCAAGGCTACAAAGTGTGTGTTAACTATCGTGCAAACGCGCAAACAGCAAAGGATGTGGTTAACAATATTACTCAACTCGGAGGCGAAGCATTCGAGTTTCAGGCGGATGTCTCTGTCGAAGCAGAGGTGGTCAATCTGTTTGATGCGACTGAACAGCGCTTCGGCACTGTCACCCATCTGGTCAATAATACCGGAATTCTATTCCAGCAAGCTAAGCTTACCGAGATTGGTGTTGAGCGCTTTAACGCTGTCATGCTCGCGAATGTTACCAGCTGTTTTCTCTGTTCCCGCGAGTTTATAAAACGAAACGATTCGACCGGAGCGATAGTTAACGTTTCCTCCGTCGCGGCCAGAACCGGCTCTCCGTTCGAATATGTTGATTACGCTGCCTCCAAGGGTGCTATGGAATCACTGACCAAAGGTATTTCGCTGGAGGTCGCGTCACGTGGAATCCGGGTAAACGGAGTAAGACCCGGATTTATATATACTGAAATGCACGCAGACGGTGGAGAACCGGCAAGAGTGGATCGTCTGGCGCCGCATATTCCAATGCAACGTGGCGGCCAGACAGAAGAGGTTGCCCGCTCAATCGCCTGGCTACTGTCCGATGAAGCCTCCTATGTAACCGGCAGCTTTCTTGATGTTGCCGGCGGCAGATAAACGACTTGGGACGGAGTCTCAGGGAAATGGGGGAGGCGAGTCCTTCCCACTGCCCTGGCTACAGACCCGTCGGATCAGGCTTAGCGGAAACGATTCCCAGCTCTTCTCTAAAATCTGCTAACTGCTCAGTTGAAACTATCCCCTCTTCAAACAGCTTCGTCAGTGCTGCCCAGGCGATATAACTCCAGTCTACTTCAAAGTGTTTACGCAACTCCTCACGCGTTTCACTCAGACCAAATCCATCAGTACCAAGTGCGATAAATGGCAGGGAGAAGCAGCTCGCTATAGCAGCGGGCAGGGTCTTCATAAAATCGCTGACAGCAACCACTACACCCGTTTCATCCGCCATAAGCTGCTGCACATAACACCGCTTCGGACGCTCAGGATTTAACATAGCCTCCCGACTGGCTCGCGTAGCGTCGCGGTGCAACTCGGTGTAACTGGTTACACTCCAGATATCCACTGAGTAACCCCGGGTTCTCAGCCAGCTAGCAGCACGCAGCACCTCCTGCATGATCGATCCACTACCCAGCAGATGTATCTTCTCACCAGCACTGGAATCGGACTCAAAGCGATACATACCACGCAGCACGCCCTGCTCAATACCCTCGGGCATAGCCGGCATCGGGTAGTTCTGATTATAGACGGTCAGGTAATAGAAGATATTTTCATTCTGCTCATACATACGGCGGATCCCTTCCCGTACGATGATCGCCAGCTCATAACCAAAAGCAGGGTCGTAGCTAAGCATATTGGGCAACGTTGATGCGACCAGTTGTGAGTGTCCGTCCTGGTGCTGTAGCCCTTCTCCATTGAGGGTCGTACGTCCAGCCGTGCCGCCCACCAGAAACCCCTTAGTCATCGCATCCGCACAGCTCCAGATCATGTCACCGACACGCTGAAAGCCAAATATCGAATAGAAGATATAGAAGGGGATCATCGGCAGACCGAAGTTGGCATAGGCGGTTCCGGCGGCCATAAATGATGCCATTGCACCCGCTTCACAGATCCCCTCCTGCAGGATCTGTCCATCCTTAGCCTCTTTATAGGGCAACAGGGAACTGGCATCGACCGGATTATATTTCTGTCCCTCGCTGGAATAGATTCCGAAGCTTTTGAACAGCGACTCCATACCAAAAGTACGTGCTTCATCCGGCACTATTGGCACGACATAGCGCCCTATCTCCGGATCCTTCAGCAGAGTCGCCAGCATCCGAACAAACACCGTGGTAGTTGACTGCTCGCGATCAGAGCCCTGAAGTGCCGCTTTAAACTTCTGTAGCTCAGGTGCAGCTATATGAGGAAAATCCTCGGTTCTGGATGGAAGATAGCCACCCAAGTGCTCACGCTGTCGCTGCAGGTATAGCGATTCCTCTGTATCGGGTCCGGGCAGATAGAATTCTGCCTGCGCCATCTGCTGATCATTGAGCGGTATACCGAAGTGCTTACCGATCGCAACCCGCTCCTCACTGCTGAAGTTCTTCTTCTGGTGCGCTGTATTCTGGCCCTCAGCCGAGCGCCCCATCCCCTCGCCCTTAACAGTTTTGATCAGCAGGACTGTCGGACGGCCTGTACTCTTAGCTGCGCGCTCAAAAGCGGCATTGAGCTTTTTACGGTCATGCCCGCCACGACGAATCACCCGAATCTCATCATCGCTAAGCGTTTTCATCAGCTCGGCGAGGCGCGGATCGCCATCAATCCAGTGCTCACGCACGGTATTACCTTCAGACACGGTGTAGAACTGGTAATCACCATCAACCGCCCGATCCATGCGCGCCTGCAATACCCCGTCGATATCGCGCGCCAATAGCGAATCCCATTCGCTACCCCAGATCACCTTGATCACATTCCAGCCTGCGCCACGGTAACTGCGCTCCAACTCCTGAATGATCTTGCCATTACCGCGCACCGGACCATCCAGGCGCTGCAGGTTACAGTTAACCACCATCACTAGATTATCGAGATTTTCGCGCGTAGCCATATTGATGGTACCGAGAACCTCAGGTTCGTCCGCTTCACCATCGCCGATAAAACACCAGACCTTGCCTCCGTTATCGGGCTTCAGCCCCCGGTTCTCGAGATATTTCATGAAGCGGGCCTGATAGATTGCTGATGGCGTGGACAGCCCCATAGAAGCGCTGGGCAGTTGCCAGAAATCAGGTAACCTGCGTGGATGTGGATAGGAGGGTAACCCGCCTTCTGCACTCAATTCCCGTCTAAAGTTCAGCAGTTGCTGCTCGCTTAGGCGTCCCTCAATAAAAGCGCGCGCATAGATGCCAGGGGCGGCGTGAGCCTGCACAGTCAGAATATCTCCGCCGTAGCTGTCCGTACGATTTCTGAACCAGTGGTTAAACCCAACTTCCAGTGCAGTGGCTGCTGACTGATAGGTAGCTATATGTCCACCTATACCCGGGCTCTCTTCATTAGCTTTAAGCACCATCGCCATCGCATTCCAACGGACGATATTCTCAATTCTCTGCTCTATCTCGAGATTGCCGGGGTAACTCGGCTGAAGGTGGGCAGGAATTGTATTCCGGTAGGGTGTATTCAGGCGTGCTTCGGAGAACTCGATTCCCTGACTCTGCAGGTTGTCCTGCAACAGGCGCAGCATCTCGCGACAGCGCTCCTCGCA